>JBDHSY010000512.1:0-2505 GCA_039808405.1 Xanthobacteraceae bacterium | reverse complement strand
GCCCGATCCCGCTCTTGACGCGCATCTGCGGCAGCGACAGCGGGAAATCCGGCATCGGATAGAGCGGCCGGCCGGTCGCCGGCGGCGCGATCTTGGCGTCCGCGCCGATCACGCCGTAATCGTCTTCCAGGCTGTAGGTGAGGGTCAGCGAGCCGCGCAGGTTGCGCTGCGGGTCCTTGTCATAGGCGATCGCCGGCGCCTTGTCGGGAATCGCGTCGAGGCGCCAGACGCGCTTGGCGCCGTCCGGCGTCGTCACGGTCGCGATGCCCGGCCCATTGACGAGGAAGCGGCGCTCCACGGCCTCGCCCGGCTTGATGGGCTTCGCTGGCACAGCGGCCGGTTTCGGCTGGACGACCGGCTTCGGATCGCCCGCCTTCGGCTCCGCGGCCTTGGCGGCCCGTTCCGCCTCGATCGCCGCGACGTCGAGGAGACCGCCTTCCACCGCCACGGGCATCTCGGCGAGGCCCGCCGCCCGGATCGTCAGCACGGTGCCGGCCGGCACCGGCGGCAGCGTCACCTCGTCCTCGCGCACCGCCTCGTTCGGCCTCAACCCGGCCAGCAGCATCGGCGGCTTCAGCGTATAGGCGGGCGGCGTCAGCCAAGCGTCGATGCGGAAGTCGCGCGGCTGCGTCACGGCGCCGAGATCGAGCGCCTCGACGAGCTTGCGGCCCGGCTCGCTGCCCGCCATGAACCAGGCCGGAACCAGCAGCAGCACGGCCGCGTAGCGCAGCGCGAAACGGTCGCGGCGCGGCATGCCGGGGCTCGGCAGGCCGACCTTCAGTCGCCGCGCGGCAGCGCGCACCCGCTCCAGATGCACCTGCCAGAGGGCGCGCGCGACGGCATCGTCATGCTGCGCCGAGAGCTGGTCGCCGAGCGCGGTGGCGGGCCGGTGCGGCAGGCCGCTGGCGGCATCGAGCCGGGCGACCGCCTCGGCTTCGGTCGGCCAGCGCAGCCGCCGAATCGGCCAGAGCGCCGCCAGGAGCGCCACCGCGAAACCCGCCAGCGCCGCCAGATAGGCATAGGGCGGCAGCAGCTTCGGCGCGCCGCTCCAGGCGAAAGCGAGAAACAGCAGCCCCAGCGCAAAAACCGGCAGCGCCAGCGGCCAGACGCGCTCCCAGACGAGCGCGAGCCGCGCCCGGCGCTTGGCCTTGGCGAACGCATCGGCGATGTCGGCCGACAGGGGCGCCTGCGCCGGATGTCTCGACGCGGCGTTCGGCGTCTGGCTATCCAATGCTCAACCTCATCATCCGCCCTTTCGCGGACAGGCCCCTGATGAAGTCTAGCCGATCGGGCCGGATGCGCAAAGTTCTCCCCGGCCGGCACGGTCACGAAACCGTGGGCGGATTAGAGCCAGCCGGGCATCCGGTCGAGCGCGATGATCTCCTCCACGCTCATGCGCGGGCGCACCAGGGCCGCTTCCGCGCCCTTCACCAGCACCTCCGGCACCAGCGCGCGCGTGTTGTAGGTGCAAGACTGCACCGCCCCATAGGCGCCGGCCGTCATCACGGCGATCAGGTCGCCGGCCTTCAATTCCGGCAGCGGCCGCTGCTTGGCGAGGAAATCGCCCGATTCGCAGACCGGCCCGACCACGTCGACGACGATCCGCTCGGCGCCGAGCGCCGCTTCCCGGACCGGCTTGATGTCGTGATAGGCGTCGTAGAGCGTCGGGCGGATCAGGTCGTTCATCGCCGCGTCGACGATCGTGAAGACGCGCCCCTCGCCATGCTTCACATAGATCACACGCGAGACGAGGATGCCGGCATTGCCGGTGATCATCCGCCCCGGCTCGAAGGCGAGCTTGACGTCGAGCCCGGCCATCTGCCGCTTGACGATTCCCGCGTAGCGCATCGGCTCGGGCGGGGGATCATTGTCGGGCCGGTACGGGATGCCGAGCCCGCCGCCGAGATCGACATGCCGGATCGCATGCCCGTCGGCGCGCAGCGTGCGCACGAAATCGGCGAGAAGCCCGAAAGCCCGCTCGAACGGCGCCAAATCGACGATCTGGCTGCCGATATGCACGTCGACGCCGACGATTTCGATGCCCGGCAGCCGGGCGGCGCGTGCATAGACCTCGCGCGCCGTCGCGATCGGGATGCCGAACTTGTTTTCGGCCTTGCCGGTCGAGATCTTGGCATGCGTCTTGGCGTCGACATTCGGATTGACGCGGAACGAGACCGGCGCGGTCCGGCCCGTCGCGGCCGCGACGCGCGAGAGCTGCGCCAGCTCCGGCTCGCTCTCGACATTGATGCAGAAGATGCCGGCTTCCAGGGCCGCCGCATGCTCCGCCTCGGTCTTGCCGACGCCCGAGAAGATGATCTTTCCGGCCGGCACGCCCGCCGCCAGCGCCCGCTTCAGCTCGCCGCCCGAGACGACGTCCATGCCGGCGCCGAGCCTCGCGAGCGTCGCGATCACGGCCTGGTTGGAATTCGCCTTCATCGCGTAGCAGACGAGGCTCGGAACATCCGCGAAAGCCTCCTGGAAGACGCGGAAATGCCGCTCCAGCGT
>JBDHSY010000511.1:0-2505 GCA_039808405.1 Xanthobacteraceae bacterium | reverse complement strand
ACCGAGTTCAACGGCTTCGGCGCGGAGACCGTCTGCGAGGTCGCCGACGAGCCGATGACGAGCCTCTACCGCGAGGACGCCGTCGCGCCGCGCCGGTCCAACGTGGTGCAGCTGCGGGGCTGAGTTTCCGCCGCAAATCAACGCACGGGCCGCCGATCTTCATGGGGATCGGCGGCCCGTCTCGTATCCGGCAATCTTTTGTGCCAAGCTGCGCCCACGGATTCTGAGGGGAAATGGCCATGGCCGTCAAATTGCTCGCGCCAGTCTTCGCGCTCGTTCTCTGGTCGATCGTCATGCTCGTGTGGATGGCGGCGAAGCGCTTCCCCGCGCTTGCCAAGCTCGACATCTCGCCCGAGCAGGCGCGCGGCGGCAGGGGCAGCGATCTCGACCGGCTGCTCCCGCGCGAGGTGAACTGGCCGGCGCATAACTACACGCACCTGATGGAGCAGCCGACCATCTTCTACGCGACGGTGCTGGGCCTCGCCATTCTCGGCCAGGGCCACCCGATCAACATCGCGCTGGCGTGGAGCTATGTCGGCCTCCGCATCGCGCACAGCATCTGGCAGGCGAAGGTGAACAGCATCCCGGTGCGCACGGGCCTCTTCTTCCTCTCGACGCTGGTGCTGACGGCGCTTGCCATTCACGGGCTGATGGGAGCGCTGGCGGCTTGAACGCAACATGTGCTCCTGCGCAGGCAGGAGGCCTAGGACGGATCGACATTCAGCGTAGCCAGAGCATGGCGGCGGCGAGGCATACGAAGCCGAAGAAGTGGGCTGTGCGGCGTTCGTAACGCGTGGCGAAGCGACGGAAGTGCTTGAGGCGGTTGAAGCATCGCTCGACACGATTGCGCTGCTTATAGGCGAGGGCGTCGTGCGGGATGATGATCTTGCGGGTGCGGTTTGAAGGGATCACCGCTTCGGCGCCAAGTTCGGCGATGGTGGCACGCAAGGCATTGCTATCATAGGCTTTGTCGGCCAGCACGGCATCGCCTGTCTGTCCTTCCAGCAGAGCGGGAGCTTGCGTCACATCGCCCACCTGGCCTGCGGTGACGATGAACTTGAGCGGCCGGCCCAGTGCGTCGGCGAGCATGTGGATCTTGGTCGTCAGTCCACCTCGGGAACGCCCCAGCGCCTGATCCCTGGCCCCCCTTTTCCGGTCGCCGCCTGCTGGTGGGCGCGAACGATGGTGCTGTCGAGCATCAGATATTTGTTGTCCCGGTCGGCGGTCAGCGTCTCGAACACCCGCTCCCATACCCCGGCATGGCACCAGCGGCTGAAGCGGCGATGCACTGTCTTCCACTTGCCGTAGCGCTCGGGCAGGTCGCGCCAGTGCGCGCCAGACCGCAGAACCCAAAGACATCCGTTCACAAACAAGCGGTTATCTGATCCACTCCGCCCCGGATCACTGACCTTGCCGGGCAGCAACGACGCAATCTTCGCCCATTGCGCCTCGCTCAACTCATAACGCTTCACGCCCATCCATAGCCTCCGCTCAATCGCGGAACCCTATGAATCACCTCTTACCCCCTTTGGGAATCCTGAATGTCGATCGGTCCTAGCGGGGCGTTCTCGACGAGCAGCCGCTCGAGGCCGCTGACGAGATTGTCGAAGCCGAACGCAAGCACCCAGCGGTCGTCGCGGGCGCGGTCGTGGCGCTGGAGGATCCGCAACTGCCTGCGGTCTTCCTCGGAAAAGGCGCCCGCCACATCCTCATCCAGGTCCGCGATGTCGCGCGGCGCCATGATGCGGCCGTTGATGAGGCCGATGGCGGCATGCGAAAACCAGCTCAGGGCCGCGGCGAGGCGCTCGGCATCGGGCTGGACCGCCGCCAGCGTGCGGACAAGGGGCAGCCAGGCGCGCAGCCATCCGGCGGACAGATGGTCCTCCCAGACGATGACCCTGAGCGCGATGGGATATTGCTCGAAATGCGCGGCGACCTCCCGCAGCCATTCGCGCACATAGTCGCGCCAGTCCGCCTGCGGCGAAGGCGGCGAGAAGGATTTGAATGCTTCGTCCGCCACTGCCTCCAGCAAAGCGTCGCGGCCGGGAAAATAGGTGTAGAGGGACATGGGCGAGGCGCCCAGCCGCTTGCCCAGCTTGGCGACGCTGAAACCCTCCAGCCCGTCATCGGCCAACAGGTTGAGCGCCGCGGCGATGACCTGCGCGCGCGACAGGCGGCTGGGGCGGCCGGCGGAACGGCGCTGTGCCTGAGGCTGGGGTTGCGGCGGGGCGGGCATGTCCGGCCTGATAGCGGCCCGCCTCGCTTACCGGAAGCCGCCCGTGCGTCAGGCGGCGTCTTGCGGGATCTGGAGCATGACCTTCACGGCATCGGGCTCCCCTTGCGCCGCGAAGGCCTCCGCCACCTGGGCCAGCGGGAAATTGTGCGATATCAGCGTGCGGCGATCGACCGCGCCCTTCGCCATCAGGTCGAGCGCCTCGACCAGCTCCTCGGCGGCATAGCCGTTGGAGCCGATGATCGTCGGCTCCTTCTGGATCACGGCGCTGA
>JBDHSY010000510.1:0-2513 GCA_039808405.1 Xanthobacteraceae bacterium | reverse complement strand
TTATCCCGCGTTTCCGTATCCTAGCTTAGCCAAGCAGAGCGACAAGGATCTTCATGCGCTCGATGCCTCTCTGATGGCGCAGCCAGCGATCCATCGGGCGAACGAGCTGTCGAAACTTACGTTCCCTTTCAATCTGCGCCCCTTGATGGCAGGATGGAATGTCCTGTTCAATCGAGGCGGGCAAACCACAGCCAACACCTCGCAATCGGCCGAGTGGAATCGCGGGCGCTATCTGATCGATGGCCTCGGTCATTGCGGCGCCTGCCACACGCCGCGCAATCTGCTTGGCGCCGAGAAGGGGGGCGCGGCCTATCTCGCCGGCGGCGTCGTCGAGGGTTGGGACGCCCCCGCGCTCACGGCGCTGTCCTCCGCGCCGGTCCCGTGGTCGGAGAATACGCTGTTCACCTATCTTCGCACCGGCGCGTCGCCCCATCACGGGGTGGCCGCCGGCCCGATGGCTCCCGTGATCGAACAACTGCAAGCCTTGCCCGACAGCGACATCCAGGCCATGGCCGTCTATCTTGCCAGCCTTAATCCATCGCTATCGCCCGACGAGGCGGCAACCCGCCGCGATACCATCATCGCTGCAACCTCAACGGACATTCACCGGCCGACCAGCGAAGCCGCGCGACTGTTCGACGGAGCGTGCGCCGTTTGCCATGAGCCCGGACGGGGGCCGATGATGTTCAATCAAGGACCGCCGCTTGGCCTGAATACCAACCTGCATCTCGATCGCCCGGACAATTTCCTCAACATTATCCTGCATGGGATTAAGTATTCAATTCACGGCGCGATGCCGGGCTTCCACAATGCACTTGATAACCGGCAGATCGCTGAACTTACCCGCTATGCACGCCGGCGTTTCGCGCCGGACAAAGCGCCGTGGAAAGATCTGGAGGAAACCATCAAACGCATTCGAGATGCGCACTGAGCCGCCAGCATTCGCCGCGACCGGATCGATAGACGCGTTCTGCGCCGATGAAGGAAGCAATGGGCCGAACATCCGGCCCGGATGAACTCATCCGCGGGGCAGCCTCACCCCACTTCTATGAGATCGCTATTGTCAGAAAGCAGGCCGGTTATGGTGTCGAAGCCATCCTGCGTAATGATGTACATGTCCTCCGTATGGAAGCCCATCCTTCCCGGAACCATGTAAAGAGGCTCCATGGTAAATGTTATGTTGGGCTCGAACTCGATGTCTCTCGTGCTCGTGATATAGGGTTCCTCATGGATCGTCTGCCCGATACCATGTCCCAGGAACTGCAACGTGGGCTCGATTCCGCCCTCCCTACAGGCATTCACATACGTCTGATAAAGAGTCGGGATCGAGGTGCCGGGACGCAGTATCTTCTTGCAGGATTCTCTCGAACGAATGAGGACATCCCAAAACTTCTTCTGCTCATCCGTCGGCTTTCCTGCGACCGCGGTCCTCGTCACATTGGAACGATAGTTATCAAGATCGCCAAGTATCTCGATGCGAATTATGTCGCCTCGTTCGATTTTCTTTTCAGTGGTCCCGCAATTCGTAACGCTGCTGTTAATTCCAGACCCGACCCGGTACTTCAGGTTTAAGCTTCCACCGGCGACCATTCGATCGACGATCATTCGGCTGACGTCGATCTCGGACATGCCGACCTCGATAGCGGCAAGCACATCGCTCATCACCTTTTCGGTATAGCTGCCTATCCGTCGGAGAATCGAGACTTCTTCATCCGTCTTGATCATTCGCGCCCGAAAATAGAGGTCGGCGCAAGGCTTGAATGTCGCCTTCGGCAACCGCTCCTTCAGCCGCAGGTAGTCCTGTGCCGGCAGGAAATCGAGTTCGATGCCGATCACCCCTTCGCCCGCGCCTGCTTCGGTGAGCGCATCGGCAAGCAAGTCCATCGGATTCTGGTCGAACTGTCGATACGCGCGAACATCCGCGAAACGCGAACGGGCGACCGCCTGTTTCTCCTCCACGCTGACGACGATCTGACAGCCGTAAGACTGGCCCGCCAGAACTGAAATGGTACGGCGGAAGCGATTCGTCGCATGTGACGGAACAAGAAATCCGGTTGTATAGGTAACATTATCCTGAGAGAGCGCGACGAGCGCGTCAAGCCCGGCTTCGCATGCTGCACGGCGAAGTTTCTGAAGAACCCCGTGCTCGATGGATCCGGCGGTGAGGCGAGTTTTGTGCATTGCAGTCATGTTCGACCTGTTCATCAGTTTTCCGACTGATCGTAGCCGCCGGCAACGATCACAAATGCTTTTTTGACCCTCAGTCGGAGGGGAAAAGACTGTTTTTCGGCATGAGCCGGGATCAACTGCCGCTTCCGAGTGCAGGTCAGGCCGCGCCGGCGGCAGGCATCCCCATTTCGGTGGCAAAGCGACTGCGCCTATTGAACCGGGGCAGGCTTCGCGACGGCTTCCCTGCTCCGCAGGGCAAGGGCGGGAGAGCGAAAATGCGTCGTGGCCCGCGGCCTCTCCTGAGCCAATCACAGGCCCCGCCGCAGGAACACCATGCCGGGCCG
>JBDHSY010000509.1:0-2528 GCA_039808405.1 Xanthobacteraceae bacterium | reverse complement strand
TTGATGGCGTAATAGGCGATCTCCTCCGCCGTGTAGAACGATACCGAGGTGTAGGCCTGGCTGACCGGCACCGTCAGCTTGAGCGGGCCGGCGCCGAGATCGTAGCGGCACACGGCGACGGCGAAGGCCGGGTCCATGAACGGCATCAGCGTCGTCTCGGGCGTGGCCGGATCCAGTTGCGTCATCGCGTTGACCGCGGCCAGCGGCGCGAGCCGCGAATAGGCGTCCTGCGTGGCGATGCGCGGCAGCGCCAGCACGCTGACCAGATGCACGATGCCGCCCAGCACGATGCCGGCGACGATCACGGCGAGGGTGCGCATCATGACGGGCAGCCCACCGTCTTGATCGAGGGCATCGGCGTGTCGCGCTGGTTGCGCGTCGAGACGCCGCCGACCGGGGTGTCGTAGAAGCGCAGCGCCACGACGTAGCGATCGATGCCGCCGGTCGGCAGCCAGTTGCCGGCGCGCGCGCGCGGCGCCAGCGTCACCGCAAAACTGCCGTCGGCGCCGCGCACCACCTCCTGACTGGTGAAGCCGTAACGCTCCAGCGTGTTGGCGACGAGGCGGCCGGCAGGATCGTGCAGCGTCAGCGTCCAGAACCGCGCCGCCGGCGTGGCGCCGCCGATCACCACGTCGCAGCGCCCGTCGAGCGGGCGGCCGTCGCTGTCCTTGCTGGCGAGGAACGCCACGCCGTCGCCGATGCCGAGCGGCAGTTCGCCGCTGCGCGCGATCGCCGCCCGCGCGTAGGGATCGACGGAGCGGGTGCCGGCCTGCGGCCGCGCCGTCCACGGCCCGATATCGACGGTGGCGATGTCGACGCCGCGCGTCGCCGTCATCCAGGTCGCGCCGAGCCCGATGCCGCCGGCGAGGGCGAACATCATCAGGGTCATCAGGATCAGCCGCACGGCGGTCGCGCCTCGGTCATGGCAAATCGGTTAGGCAAATCGGTCATCGGTAAATCGGTGACGGCAGCCCGCATCGGTCCGGATCGCGCATCAGTCATTGTGGGCGAGGCTGGCGCCGCCTTCGACGGCGCTGGTGCGCGCCGCGGCGCGACTGGCGTCTTCCAGAAGCTTCTCGATGCGGATCAGCACGTCGGCGCCGCGCCGCGTCAGCACCGGCGGCGGTCCGGGCGGCGGCTCCTCGCCTTCGGTCGCCGCGCGCCCGGCGGCCACCGCCTGCGGCAGCTTCTTGCCCGGACCGACACCGGGAATCTCCTTGATCTCCACGCCCTGATGCGCCGCCACCATGATGTCGTGCCACGTCTGCGCCGGCAGCGAGCCGCCGGTCATGCGGTTGGTCGGCGAATAGTCGTCGTTGCCGTACCACACCGCGCAAGTGAAGTTGCCGGTATAGCCGACGAACCACGCGTCGCGATAGGCGTTGGTGGTGCCGGTCTTGCCGGCGGCGGGAATGCCGTCGAGCTGGGCGCGCCGCGCGGTGCCCTCGGAGACGACGTGGCTCATCATTCCGGCCATGTCGGCGGCGACCGAGGCCGGGATCGCCTGCGACGGTTTCGGGCCGTCGCGGTCGAAGCGCCACACCAGATCGCCCATGCCGGTGCGCACCTCGAGAATGGCATGCGGCGTCACCGCCTTGCCCTTGTTGGGGAAGGTGGCATAGGCGACCGCATGCTCCAGCACCGTCACCTCGTCGGCGCCGATCGGCAGCGAGGGCGTATCCGGCAGCGGCGTGACGATGCCGAACTTGCGCGCCGTCTCGACGATCATCTGCCGGCCCTTCTTGGCGCTGGCCCAGACGTTGCGCGGGTTGCCGCCGATGGCGATCGACAGCTTGACCGGGATGACGTTGATCGAGCGCGTCAATGCCGTGGTCAGCGTGATCGAGCCGGAATAGGAGCGGCCGTAGTTCTGCGGACACCAGTTGCCGAGGCAGACCGGGCCGTCCACCACGATCGAGGTCGGCTTGAAACCGTTCATCAGGGCGGTGGCGTAGACGTAGGGCTTGAACGACGACCCGGGCTGGCGCATCGCGTCGGTGGCGCGGTTGAACTGGCTGGTGCCGTAGTCGCGGCCGCCGACCATCGCGCGCACGCCGCCGTCGAGGTCGGCGACCACGGTTGCGGCCTGCGTTGCGTGATAGTCGCGGCCGAACTGGCGCAACTGGTTCTCGACGGTCTCCTCGGCGGCGCGCTGCACATTCATGTCGATAGTGGTGCGCACCACGAACACGCGCTCGGTATAGGAGCGCGGGAAGGTATCGACCACCTTGCGCATCTCGTCGAACGCCCAGTCGAGAAAATAGTTCGGCGAGTTCTCGTCGCGGCGGTCGACCACGCTTGCCGGGTTGCGCCGTGCGCCGAACACCTGGCCCTCGGTCATGAAGCCGGCCTCGACCAGGTTGTCGAGCACGACGTTGGCGCGGGCGCGCGCCGCCGGCAGGTTGATATGCGGCGCGTAGCGCGTCGGCGCCTTGAACAGGCCGGCCAGCATCGCCGCCTCCGCCAGCGTGACGTCGCGCACCGACTTGTTGAAGTAGAAATGCGCGGCGCCGGCGGCGCCGAAGGTG
>JBDHSY010000508.1:0-2537 GCA_039808405.1 Xanthobacteraceae bacterium | reverse complement strand
AAGCCCCAACTCAAAACAGCAGGCGCCGCTCAAAACAAATCATGAACATACACTATATGTTCGATATGTGTTCCGCAAGCGCTTAATTTACCGTGAACGTTGGGCCGATCCGGGGGGAAAGCCTCACGCGGGCAGGCGGAACACCACGCATGGCGAGCCGGCGGCGGCGGCGGGGGCGTGCGGCTGGCGGACCACCAGCACCTGCGCCGCGGCCAGATTGCCGAGCAGCGACGAATCCTGCTGGTCGACCGGGGTTGCCACCGGCGGGCCGTTGTCGGTCAGCGTCAGGCGCGCGCGCAGATAGTCCTGGCGGTGGTCGTTGGCGGCGACGTCGGCGCCGAGGATGGCGTGCTCGGCCACCTGATGCACGTCGCGGCGGCCGGACAGCGCGCGGATCAGCGGCACCGCGAACAGGAACGAGCAGATGTAGGACGAGGCCGGATTGCCCGGCACGCCGATCACCCGCATCGCCCCGCCGCGGCCGTGCATCATCGGTTTGCCCGGGCGCAGCGCGATGCGCCAGAACGCGATCTCGACCCCTTCGGCCTCCAGTGCCTGCTTGACCACGTCGTGGTCGCCGACCGAGGCGCCGCCGGTGGTGACGAGGATGTCGGCGCCGCCCTCGCGGGCGTGGCGGATTTTTGCGCGGGTGTCGTCCAGCGTGTCGCGGGCGATGCCGAGATCGATCACCTCGGCGCCCTCGCGGCGCGCCAGCGCGCGCAACGCGTAGCCGTTGGAGTGCACGATCTGGCCGGGCTTCGGGGCGGTGCCCGGCATCACCAGTTCGTCGCCGGTGGCGAGGAAGGCGACCTTCGGGCGGCGCCGCACGGGCAGTTGCGGATGGTTCATCGCGGCGGCGAGCGCGAGGTCGCGTTCGTTGAGCCGGGTGCCCGCGCGCAGCAGCACGTCGCCCTCGTGGAAGTCGATGCCGGCGAAGCGGATGTGGCGGCCGGGGCGGGCGGCTTCGTTGAGGGTGACGGTGTCGCCGTCCCGCGCTGTGTCTTCCTGCACCACCACGGCGTCGGCGCCCTTCGGCACCACGCCGCCGGTGAAGATGCGCGCCGCCTCGCCCTTGCCGATCTCGCGGTCGAACGGGCGGCCGGCGGCGACCTCGCCGATCACCCGCAAATTCACCGGCGCGCCGGCGGCGTCCTGCGCGCGCACCGCGTAGCCGTCCATCGCCGACATCGCCTCGGGCGGCTGCGTGCGCAGCGCCGCGACGTCGCGCGCCAGCACCCGGTGATAGGCGTCGTCCAGCGCGACCATCTCCTCGGGCAGCGCGTCGGCGCCCTCGAGCACCCGGGCCAGCGCCTCGGCGACCGGAGTGAGCGCGCGCTTGGCTGCCATGATGACGGTCCTTTCACTCATCGCGGGGCCGCCCGGTAGTGGCCGGATTTGCCGCCTTTCTTCTCGACGAGGCGGATGCCCTCGATACGGGCGGCGCGCTCGACCGCCTTGATCATGTCGTAGATCGTCAGGCACGCGACCGATACCGCGGTGAGCGCTTCCATCTCGACGCCGGTCGGACCCGTCACCTTGACGGCCGCGCGCACGCGGCAGCCGGGGAGGGTGGCGTCCGGCGTGATGTCGAGCGTCACTTTCGACAGCGCCAGCGGATGGCACAGCGGGATCAATTCGGCGGTGCGCTTGGCGGCCATGATGCCGGCGATGCGCGCGGTCGCCAAGACGTCGCCCTTGGCGGCGGTGCCCGAGACGATGAGATCGAGCGTGGCGTCGCTCATCACGATGGCGCCTTCGGCGACCGCCTCCCGCATCGTCGGCGCCTTGGCCGAGACATCGACCATGCGCGCGGCGCCTGTCGCGTCGAGGTGGGTGAGGGCGGTCTCGTTCGCCCGGCGCGCCATGGCCTAGCGTCCTGTCGGGGCGGCGCCGTCGCGTGCGAGCAGCGCGCGGGTTGCCGCGGCGACGTCCGCCTGCCGCATCAGGCTTTCGCCGACGAGATAGGCGCGGATGCCGACCGAGGCGAGCCGCGCGATATCGGCCGGCGTGAAGATGCCGCTTTCGCCGACCGCGATGCGGTCGGACGGGATCAATGGCGCGAGCCGCTCGCTGGTCGCGAGCGTCGTCTCGAAGCTGCGCAAATTGCGGTTGTTGACGCCGATCAGCGGCGAGCGCAGCCGCAGCGCGCGCTCCAGTTCGGCCTCGTCGTGGACTTCCACCAGCACGTCCATGCCGAGCGCCAGCGCGGTGTCCTCCAGCCCCTTGGCGTCGGTGTCGTTGAGGGCCGCGAGGATGATCAGGATGCAGTCGGCGCCCCAGGCGCGCGCCTCGAACACCTGATAGGCGTCGTACATGAAATCCTTGCGCAGCACCGGCAGCGCGGTCGCGGCGCGCGCCGCGACGAGGAAATCGGGGTGGCCCTGAAACGACGGCGCGTCGGTGAGCACCGACAGGCACGCCGCGCCGCCGGCCTCGTAGGCGCGCGCCAGCGCCGGCGGATCGAAGTCGGCGCGGATCAGCCCGCGCGACGGCGAGGCCTTCTTGATCTCGGCGATCAGCGCCGCCTCGCCGCCGGC
>JBDHSY010000507.1:0-2544 GCA_039808405.1 Xanthobacteraceae bacterium | reverse complement strand
ATTCGGCACCTCTAAGCGAAGTAGATCATATAAATCAACACGTTATGCGGACCATATGGATGGTCCACAACCATCCCTCCGGCGACCCGACACCGTCGGGCGCCGACGTGCAGATGACCAAGGCGATCATCGACATCGCCGGACCGTTGGGGATTTCCGTGCACGACCACATCATCGTCGGCCGCAACGGCCATGCCAGCATGAAGGGCCTGCGGCTGATCTGAGGGTTTGTCACGCGCGGGCTCCACGTCTTGACGGCGGGGCCTTCAAGTAAGACGTGGATGGCCGGAACAAGTCCGGCCATGACGGCGCAAGGCGTTTCCGTCGAAACGTGAAACGCTCTAGATTATTATTCTGACGCGTTTTCTTCACGCGAACCGGTTCCCACTTCGCTCGAAAACGCTACCCTTACTGCCGCATCAGCAGCAGGGGATCGGCCTCCTCCGGCACGCGGCGCCACTGCGCGTTGTCGTCGGCCTGGAAGTGCCAGCTCTGGCCGTTGGCGGCGATCAGAATGATTTCGCCGCGCTCGAGCCGCCACATCACCGGGTTGAAACCCGTCACCAGCGGCCCGCAGCCGGTATTGAGAAACACCTTGAAATTGTCGTTGTCGGCCTCGGTGTTGGTCAGCGTCATGTTGCAGATGGTGCGGCCGGAGCCGCGCACCAGCGCCCAATCGCCGATCATCTGGTCCATCGAGCGGGTCAGCGCGCGGGCGGCGGCGAGGTTTTGCATCAGGTAGACGCCCTCGCCGGTGCGCACGCCCTCGAAGATGCCGCTCTCCACCTCGGTCAGGTCGATCACCGGCTCGCCGGCGGCGTTTTGCAGCCGCACGATATCGAGCCCCTTGACGCTCCACGCCGCGATGTCGCTCGTGAACGGCAGCGCGGCGGCGCAGCCGTCGTCGAGCTCGATCCGCATGCCGGTCGCCGCCCGCTCCGTGGCGAGCGTCAGCACGCAGGTCTTGCTGCGCTCGGCGGTCGCCAGTTCCCACTGTCCGATCATCTCGCGCGCCAGCGCGCCGGCGTCCTGCGCCCGCGCCGCGGATGCCGCCATCACGGCAAGCACGACGACGCAGAGCGGCCGCAGGCGCAAGCGCAGCGACATCAGCGCCCCTTGACCGGCGTTTCCGGGATCGGCGTCAGCGGCGCCTTGCCCGCGAACCACGCCTTGAGATTATCGACCACGAGCTGCTCCATGGCGCGGCGCGTCACCACCGATGCCGATCCCATATGCGGCAGCAGCACGGTGTTGGGCAGCGCCCGCAGTTCGTCCGGCACCTTCGGCTCGTGCTCGAACACGTCGAGGCCGGCGCCGAGGATGGTGCCGTTCTTGAGCGCGGCGATCAGCGCCGCCTCGTCGATCACCGTGCCGCGCGCGACGTTGACCACCACGCCCTCCGGGCCGAGCGCCTTCAGCACCTCGGCGTCGATCAAATGGCGGGTCGCAGCACCGCCCGGCGTGATGACGATCAGCGTTTCCACCGCCTTGGCCATCTCCATCAGGTTCGGATAGTGCTTGTAGGAGACGCCCTCGGCCGGGCGGCGCGAATGGTAGACCACCGGCACCTGCATGGCGTCGAGCCGGCGCGCCACCGCCTTGCCGATGCGGCCGAGCCCGACGATGCCGACGGTGCGGCCGCGCAGCGATCCGCGCGTCAGCGGATAGTCGCCGCGCGTCTCCCACTGGCCGCTGCGCAGATAGCGGTCGGCGCGCACGAATTCGCGCAGCGTGGCGATCAACAGGCCGAGCGCAGTGTCGGCAACCTCCTCGGTCAAGACGTCGGGGGTGTGGGTGACGATGATGCCGTGCTCGCGCGCGTAAGCGGAATCGACGTGGTCGTAGCCGACGCCGAAACTCGCCACCATCTCCAGCTTGGGAAACCGCGCCAGCACCGAACTGTCGGTCGCCACCAGCCCCGTCACCGCGATGCCGCGGATGCGCGCCGCCACCTCGTCGGTGAGCCGCGTCAGGTCGTTCTTGCTCTCGATGGTGTGGGCCACGAACGGCGCCGCGAACCCCGAATTGATCACCGGCTTGACCGGCCCGTAAACCAGAAGATCGATCGCATCCGTAGACGTCGCAGTCGCCATCACATGTCCTTTCCCAGCGCGCTCTCGTGCCAGCGCCGCAAGACGAGATGCGAGGCCAGCGCGAGCGCCATATAAATGACAATGCCCGCGATCGAGAGCAACAGCAACGCCGCGAACATGCGCGGAATGTTGAGCCGATAGCCGGATTCCGCAATGCGGTAGGCAAGGCCGGAGCCGGAGCCGGCGGCGCCGGCCGCGATCTCGGCGACCACCGCCCCGATCAACGACAGCCCGCCGGCGATGCGCAGGCCGCCCATGATGGCCGGCAGCGCCGCCGGCCAGCGCAGATAGCGCAAGGTCTGCCAGCGCGAGGCGCGATAGAGCGCGAACAGCCCGACCAGGTTGCGGTCGGCGGAGTTGAGCCCGAGCGTCGCATTGGACAGCACCGGAAAGAACGCGACGATGCCGGCGCAGGTCACCACCGCCAGCTGCTGCGGCAGGTAGATCAGCA
>JBDHSY010000506.1:0-2549 GCA_039808405.1 Xanthobacteraceae bacterium | reverse complement strand
GCGGATGCCGAGATCTGCATGATGGCGGCGGACGCGATGGAGGCGCTCGGCTTTCAGCGTGGCCAGTACGTGGTGAAGGTCAACAACCGAAAAGTGCTCGACGGCGTGCTGGAGGCCATCGGCCTCGGCGGCGACGCCAACGCCGGACGCCGGCTGACGGTGCTGCGCGCGATCGACAAGCTCGACAAGTTCGGCGCCGACGGCGTGCGGTTGTTGCTGGGCGAAGGGCGCAAGGACGAGAGCGGGGATTTTACCAAGGGCGCAGGGCTGGATGATGGGCAGCAAGATCAAGTTCTGCGATATGTACTGGCTGCGCCAGGAATTGCACTATCAAGCGAGAAAACACCAGGAGAGGCTGTTGCCAGCTGGAAGTTTGAGGGCAGCGTCGAAACACGCGTGGTAGGAAACGGCATTACGTTAAATAGATTGGAACAACTGTGCTCAGATTCAAAGTTGTTTCAGCAGGGAATAGATGAACTGCGGTCGTTAAATGAACTCGCGGCAGCAGCAGGTTACTCGATTGATCGCATCCGCATCGATCCGTCCGTTGTGCGCGGGCTCGAATACTACACCGGCCCCGTCTTCGAAGTTGAGCTCCTGCTTGAAACCAAAGACGAGAAGGGCCGCCCGGTGCGGTTCGGCTCGGTCGGCGGCGGCGGGCGCTACGACGGCCTCGTGTCGCGCTTCCGCGGCGAGGCGGTGCCGGCCACCGGCTTCTCCATCGGCGTGTCGCGGTTGCAGGCGGCGCTCGACGTCATCAACCGCGACAGGCGGCAGGCGCAAGTCTATGGCCCCGTGGTCGTTACCGTGTTCGACCGCGAGCGCATCAGTGACTATCAGAAAATGGTCGCGACCTTGCGCAGCGCCGGCATCCGCGCCGAACTCTATCTCGGCAACCCGAAGAACATGGGCAACCAGCTCAAATACGCCGACCGCCGCAACGCCCCTTGCGTGGTCATTCAGGGCAGCGACGAAAAGGCGCGCGGCGAGGTGCAGATCAAGGATTTGATCGAGGGCGCCAGGGCCGCCGCGGCGATTGCCTCGAACGCCGAGTGGCGCGAGAGCCGGCCGGCGCAGTTTTCATGCAAGGACAGCGAGCTGGTCGACAAGGTGCGCGACCTGCTCGACCGGCACGCCATTCGATCAACCTGACAAAAAGGAGAGACCGACATGCCTGAAGTCATCGTTCACATGGCCGCTGGCCGCACGCCCGAGCAGAAGAAGAAGCTGATGGCCAGCATCAGCGAGGCGGTCGTGAACGCGACCGGCGCAGCCCTCGATGCGGTCACCGTGCAGATCGTCGAGGCGCCGCTGACCGACAAGATGAAAGGCGGCCAGACCTTTGCCGAGCGCGCCGCGGCGAAGGCAAAGTCGTAAGTAAGCCGGCGCACGCGCCTCGAGGTAATTTCTTTCCTGGCGGCGCGTGCGTGGTGTGCGTTGAGGCCGACGGCGCGCCGTCGGTATTCTCATAAGTGGCATTCGACTTCCGGCGGGGAGCCCGCTTGACAATTTTCAAGAATGGCTCCAGTGTCTGAGCCAACAAAGATTGCTTGATAACAGTCGCAACACTCCATCGCGCGCCGACCGCCAATGATTGCCGGTCAGGCGCAGGGCAACAAAGCCCCACTCGGACATGACCTGTCCGGTGGGGCTTTTGTTTTTGTCCAATGGGTTTGCCGGCTGCCGACGATATCGGGACTGATGCGCCGCCGCATGCGGGGGCTGCAAACGATAACGTATGGGAAAACGCAGGAGGAAACCGCAATGCTCTCCGCTGTAGACACCTAGAGCCTGGCCGCGCACGCGGCATCCGTAGTTCATCACCGCCTTTTTGTTCATGACGTTTTTGCGCGCTCGGGGCGAGATCGCGCACGGCCGTGCTTTGCCAAAAATTCGGGCTTCGGCCGCTTGTCTTGGGAGGACACCTTAAATGATCAAGATCACGCGACGCCATTTGATGCAATCGACCGCGGCGGGCGCTGCCGCCGTCATGATGCCGTCGGTGCTGCGCGCGCAGCCGAAGGGCGTCGATGCCAATTCCGTTCGTCTCGGGATATTGCACTCGCTGACCGGCACCTTCGCGATTGCCGAGGCGTCGATGGTCGATGCCGAGAAGCTGGCGATCGACGAGATCAATGCGGCCGGCGGCGTGATGGGCCACAAGATCGTTCCCTACATCGAGGACGGCGCGAGCGAGGCGCCGGTGTTCGCCGAGAAGGCCAAGGTGCTGCTGCGCCGCGATAACGTGGCGGCGATCATCGGCTGCTATTCGTCGGCGCTGCGCAAGGCGGTGTTGCCCGCCGTCAACCAGGCCAAGGGCCTGTTGTACTATCCGACCTATTACGAAGGCCAGGAGATCGACAAGCGCTGCCTCTACACCTCGCAGGAGGTGACGCAGTCGGTGATCGCGGCCGTCACCTGGATGGCCAAGGAGAAGGGCAAGAAGTTCTTCCTCATCGGCTCGAACTACATCTACCCGGTGACCTGCAACAAGATCGCCAAGCCGACCATCACCAAGCTCGGCGGCACCGTCGTCGGCGAGGAATACG
>JBDHSY010000505.1:0-2578 GCA_039808405.1 Xanthobacteraceae bacterium | reverse complement strand
CCGAGCCGCCCGGCCGCCTGCGGCATCAGCCGGCGGTAGGCGGCAAGGCCGTCGGGGCCGCCGTCGAGCGCCAGCTGCGGGTCGTGCTCGCGCACCTCGCGCGGCAGCGTCGCGATCTCCGCCGTCGCGATGTAGGGCGGGTTGGACACGATCAGGTCGAAGCCATCACCGAGCGCGGCGGCATAATCGCAGGCGACGAAGCCGGCGCGCCCGGCCAGCGCCAGCCGCGCGGCATTGCCGCGCGCGGTCGCGAGCGCGGCCGTGCTGATGTCGGTGCCGATCCCGTAAGCCCGCGGCAGCTCCGAGAGCAGCGCCAGCAACAGCGCACCGGTGCCGGTGCCGAGGTCGGCGATGCGCAGCGGGTCGTTTCGCTCGCCGTGCAGCAGATGGAGCGCGGCCTCGACCACCGTTTCGGTATCCGGGCGCGGCACCAGCGTGGCAGCGTCGAGGGTGAACGACAGCCCCCAGAATTCCCTGACGCCGGCCAGCCGCGCCACCGGCCAGCCGTCGAGCCGGCGTTGCACGAGGTCGGCAAGCCGCGCGCCCTCAGTGGCGGTGAGGCAGCGTTCGGCGGCGACGGTCAGGCCGGTGAGGTCGAGGCCGGTGACCAGCCCGACCAGCAGCCGCGCGTCGAGCTCGGGCGTCTCGATCCCGGCGGCAGCGAGCCGGGCCGCAATGGCGCGGCGGGCGGCCACCAGGCTCGTACCGGCGAACGGGCCGCTCAAGCGGCGGCGCCCTGGGCGGCGAGCTGCGCGGCCTGATGCTCGGTCGTCAGCGCGTCGATGATCTCGCCCAGCGCTTCACCGGAGACGATCTGCGGCAGCTTGTAGAGCGTCAGGTTGATGCGGTGGTCGGTGACGCGGCCTTGCGGAAAGTTGTAGGTGCGGATGCGCTCGGAGCGGTCGCCGGAGCCGACCTGATCGCGCCGCTCGGCCGAACGCTCGCTGTCGCGGCGCTGCTTCTCGGCGTCGTAGATGCGCGAGCGCAGCACGTTCATCGCCACCGCGCGGTTCTTGTGCTGCGAGCGGCTGTCCTGCATCATCACCACGATGCCGGTCGGGATGTGGGTGATGCGGATCGCCGATTCCGTCTTGTTGACGTGCTGGCCGCCGGCGCCTTGCGCCCGCATGGTCTCGATGCGCAGGTCGCTGTCCTTGATCTCGACGTCGACGTCCTCGGCCTGCGGCAGCACCGCCACCGTCGCCGCCGAGGTATGGATGCGCCCCTGCGTCTCGGTGTCGGGCACGCGCTGCACGCGGTGGGTGCCGGATTCGAATTTGAGCCTGGCATAGGCGCCGCGCCCCTGCACCTCGGCGATGATCTCCTTGAAGCCGCCGACGGTGCCCTCGCTCGCGGACACCACCTCGATTTTCCAGCCCTGCAGCGCGGCGAAGCGCTCGTACATGCGGAACAGGTCGCCCGCGAACAGCGAGGCCTCGTCGCCGCCGGTGCCGGCGCGGATTTCCAGCACCACGTTGCGCTCGTCCATCGCGTCCTTGGGCAGCAGCGCGATGCGGATGTCCTGCTCCAGCTCCTCGCGACGTTGCGTGAGCGCGTCACGCTCCTGCTCGGCCATCGCCCGCATCTCGGCATCGGTCGCCGGATCGGCCAGCATCGTCTCGGTGCCGGCGATCTCCGCCAGCGTGGCGCGATAGGCTTTCACGGCCTCGACCACG
Organism: Xanthobacteraceae bacterium; assembly: GCA_039808405.1. Classification (GTDB taxonomy): domain Bacteria; phylum Pseudomonadota; class Alphaproteobacteria; order Rhizobiales; family Xanthobacteraceae; genus PRO6. Next base: position 902 of record JBDHSY010000505.1, on the reverse strand, counting down.
GGGCCGAGTTCGGCCAGTTCGCGCGAGGCGCGCACATACACCTCCGCCGAGACCTGTCCGAGCAGGTCCTTCTCCAACTCGGCATGGCGGGCGAGCAGGATATCGAGTTTGGCGTCGGGCAGCATGGCGATGTCTCGTGCTTGAATGACGTGAGGCTGCGATCCGCGACGCTAGATCGCAAGCCCCTCGGTGGCGGCGAACGCCTTCAACTCGTCGCGGATCGCCACGCTGCCGCAGGGCGCATCCAACAGCTGCGCCATCAGCGCCTCGGCCTTGCCGGCGTCGAGGTCGAGCAGCATCGCCTTGACCGGACCGTGCGCGGTCGGCGACAGCGACAGCGAACGATAGCCGAGCCCGATCAGCGCCAGCGCGCCGAGCGGCTGCGAGGCCATCTCGCCGCACAGCGAGGCGGATTTGCCGTGCTGGTCGGCCTTGCGCACGATATCGCGCAGCGCCCGCAGGATCGGCGCCGACAGCGTGTCGAACCGCTCGGCGACCCGGCTGTTGCCGCGATCGACCGCGAACAAAAACTGGAACAGGTCGTTGGAGCCGACCGAGACGAAATCGACGCGCTCGAACAACTCGTCGAGCTGATAGAGCAGCGCCGGCACCTCGATCATCGAGCCGATGTCGATGCGCTCCGGCAGCGGGTGGCCGTGGCGGCGCAGATAGGTCAGCTCGCGCTCGACCAATGCCTTGGCCTGGTCGAACTCGGCGACGTCGGAAATCATCGGGAACATGACGCGCAGCGCGCGGCCGCCGCCGGCGCGCAGCAGCGCGCGGATCTGGCCGCGCAGCAGGCCGGGGCGATCGAGCCCGAGCCGGATGGCGCGCCAGCCCAGCGCCGGGTTTTCCTCGGCCGGCGCCTCCATGTAGGGCAGCGCCTTGTCGCCGCCGATGTC
>JBDHSY010000504.1:0-2611 GCA_039808405.1 Xanthobacteraceae bacterium | reverse complement strand
AACTTCCACATCGGGATCATCGCCGGGAAGTTGAACGGGGTGATGCCGGCGACGACGCCGAGCGGCTGGCGCATCGAGTAGATGTCGATGCCGGGGCCGGCGCCCTCGGTGAACTCGCCCTTCATCAGGTGGGGAATGCCGAGCGCGAACTCCACGACCACGACGCCGCGCAGGATATCGCCCTTGGCGTCGGGAATGGTCTTGCCGTGCTCGCGGGCGAGCAACTCGGCCATTGCGTCGTTGTCGCGTGCCACCAGTTCGAGGAATTTCATCAGCACGCGCACGCGGCGCTGCGGGTTGGTCGCCGCCCAGGCCGGCTGCGCGGCCATGGCGTTCTCCACCGCCGCCCGCAGTTCGGCCTTGCTGGCGAGCGCCACCCTGGCCTGCACCTCGCCGGTCATCGGCAGGTAAACGTCGGCAAATCGCCCGGATTTGCCCTCGACATGCTTGCCGCCGATAAAGTGTCCGATGGTCCGCATCACATCCTCCCAGATTAAGCTGGCTTCTCTCTGTTCTTGCATTTCACCATAATCAACCCCATAAAAGCGCGCAACAATTGTGCAAAAATGCCGAAACGGTACCTCAATATCGACTGGAACGACTTCCGCTACGTGCTGGCCATCGCCCGGCGCGGCACGGTGTCAAGCGCCGCCAAGTATCTCGGCGTCGATCATGCCACGGTGGTGCGGCGCATCTCCCGGCTGGAACGCGACCTCTCCGCAAAACTGTTCGACCGCCGCAAGACCGGCTACGTCCTGACCGAGGCCGGCCGCCGCATCGCCGAGAGCGCGGAATCGATCGAATCCACCGTGATCGCCGACCAGAGCGTGGTCGGCGACTCGCGCGCGCACCTGTCCGGCGCGGTGCGCATCGGCGCGCCGGACGGGTTTGGCAGCACGTTTCTGGCGCCGCGCCTGGTGCATTTCGCCGATCAGCATCCCGACCTCGAAATCCAGCTCGTCGCCACCGCGCATGCGTTCAGCCTGTCGCAACGCGAGGCCGACATCGCCATCGGGCTGACGCTGCCCAAGGAAGGACGCATCGTCGGCCGCAAGCTGATCGACTATCGCCTGCAGCTTTACGCCTCGCCCGCCTATCTCGCCCGGCACAAGCCGATCAGACGGCGCGAGGACCTGCTGACGCACCGCTTCGTCGGCTATATCGACGACCTGTTGTACACGCCGGAACTGGCCTACCTGCCGCAAATCTCCTCAAAGATCCGCGCGAGTTTTTGCAGTGCCAACATCATAGCGCAATTCAACGCCACCGTCGCCGGCTACGGCCTCGCGGTGCTGCCGTGCTTCATGGCCGAGGGCCGGCGCGATCTGGTTCCGATCCTGCCCGACCACGCTTCGATCATGCGCAGCTTCTGGCTGTTGATGCACGCCGACAGCAAGGACCTGGCGCGCATCCGCGCCGTCGCAGACTACATCTACACGGTCACCGAACAGCACCGCGCGCTGTTCGATCCGCGGGCGTAAGCCGCTGACGCTCGTATCCCGGACGCGATGCGGCATAACATGCTGCATCGCCGATCCGGGATCGTCACAACGAGCGAGGTCTGAAACGGTCCCGGATCTGCGGCGCAGCGCTTCACGCGGCGCCGCGTCCGGGACACGGCTGCTCCGTAGAGTTCCGCCACTCTTTCCGCCTTCTCTCAGGACGTCGCCTTGCGGAGCGGCTTTTTCGCCGTGGCCTTTTGAGCGGCCGGCTTTCGGGTGGCGGAGTTTTTAGCGGCGGGTTTGGGCGCGGCCGTCGGGTCCGACAGCGCACGCTCGCGGGCGACGGCGAGGATCTCGCCCGAGAACGCTCCCCCGCCGGCGGCGCGCGCCAGCACCAGCGCGCCGGTCAGCAGGGCCAGCGTGGCGATGGCCTCGTTCCGCGCGGCTGCCGCGGTCGCGCCGTCGGCCTCCGCGGCCAGCACCGCGACCATCTCCTCCAGCTTGGCGGCGAACATCCGCCGCGTGCCGGCGCCCTCGCGGGCAATCTCGGCGCCGAGCGCGGCGATGGCGCAGCCGTAGCCGGGATCGTCGCGATGCGCCGGCGTCAGATAGGCGTCGACGATGTCGGCGAGCCCCGCCTGCCCCGGCTGCGCCTGCGCGAGCGTGCGCCAATAAGCGATCGAGCGGTCCATGGCATGCGCCACCGCCTCGATCAGCAGCGCGTCGCGCGAGGCGAAATGCGCATAGAAGCCGCCATGCGTCAGCCCGGCCTCCTTCATCAGCTCGGCGACGCCGACGCCGTGGACACCCCGCTCGCGCAGCAGCACCGACGCCTTGCGCACGATGCGCGCATGGGTCTCGGCCTTGTGCTCTCTCGAATAGCGCATCGCGGTCCGGGCTAAATGATTGACATCATATAATGTTCAATACACCTTTCGCCGCGCCTGCCGCAACGTCCAACAAGCCCGCTCCGTATCCGCCGCCGTCATGGACAGGCTCACCGACCGCGATGGCTTCGCGCGCCCCACGCAGAGCCGCCATGCGGCCAGACGCGTGCGACGCCGATTGCCCCGGCGCGGCATCCTTGATATGATGAGTGTCATTTCATATTAGGCCGTGCGCTTCCTCCCGCGCGCGGCTTTTTTCGCCCCGCAAGGTATCCGATGGTT
>JBDHSY010000503.1:0-2619 GCA_039808405.1 Xanthobacteraceae bacterium | reverse complement strand
GATTTCCTGACGCTGATCGCGCTGGTCGGCGTCATGGTCTACCAGGACCCCGGCATGACGCTGTTCGGCGCCATCGTGGCGCCGCCCGCCTTTCTGGTGCTGCGCAAGCTGGTCAAGCGCATCAAGCGGCTTGCCCATGTGCAGTTCACCGGCACCGCCGACATTCTGGAGACGATGCAGGAATCGCTGCAAGGTATCCGCACCGTCAAGGCGTTCACGCTGGAAGATGCGATGCGGGCGCGCATCGATCAGAGCATCGGCGAGGTGCAGCGCAACGCCGACAAGATGGCGCGGGTGTCGAACCGCGCCAGCCCCCTGATGGAGACGCTGGGCGGTTTTGCGGTGGCCGGCGCCCTGATGTATGGCGGCTATGCGGTGGTTTCGACCGGGGCGACGCCGGGGCAGTTCTTCACCTTCGTCGGCGCGTTTCTTCTGGCCTACGAGCCGGCCAAGCGGCTCGCCCGCCTCAACCTCGAACTCAACAGCCAGCTGGTGCCGGCCCGGATGCTACTCGACCTGATCGACGCGCCCGCCACCGAGCCGGACGACGCGACGAAACCGCCGCTTAAGTTGAGCGACGCCCGCATCGAGCTGCGCGAGGTCGACTTCGCCTATCGTCCCGACGAGCCGGTGCTGCAACGCATGTCGTTCACGGCCGAGCCCGGTCGGGTAACGGCGCTGGTCGGCCCCTCCGGCGGCGGAAAATCCACGGTGCTGGCGCTGCTGTTGCGCTTCTACGATGCGACCGGCGGCGCCGTTCTGATCGACGGGCAGGACATCGCCACCGTGGCGCGCCGCTCACTGCGGGCGCAGACCGCCTATGTCGGGCAGGACGTGTTCCTGTTCCGCGGCAGCATCCGCGACAACATCGCCTTCGGCCGGCCGGACGCAAGCGAGGACGCGATCGTCGCGGCGGCGCAGGCAGCCAACGCCCACGACTTCATCATGGCGTTCCCGCACGGCTACGACACGCCGGTCGGCGAGCACGGCACCCAGCTCTCCGGCGGCCAGCGCCAGCGCATCGCCATCGCCCGCGCGCTGATCAAGGACGCTCCGATCATCCTGCTCGACGAGGCCACCGCCGCGCTCGATTCCGAATCGGAAACGCTGGTGCAGGCCGCGCTCGAACGCTTGAGCCACGGCCGCACCACGCTGGTGATCGCCCACCGCCTGCACACCATCATGCACGCCGACACCATTTGCGTGGTAGAGAACGGCGCGGTGGTCGAATCCGGCCGCCACGCCGAGCTGCTCGCCAAGGGCGGCCGCTACGCCTCGTTCTTCCGCCTGCAACAGCGCGAGGCCGGGCCGCGCGCGGTCGCGGCGTCCGTATGATTTTTTCCAGGTGATCCCTTCATGAGCAATTCTTACGTCATCGCAGAGCCGCCGCAGCCCGCCATCGCCGTTGCCGGACGGAGCGAAACCTTTCCGGTGCGCCGCATCTGGTGCGTCGGGCGCAACTATCTCGAACACGTCCGCGAGATGGGCAACGACGAGCGGCAGCCGCCGTTCTTCTTCGCCAAGCACGCCGACATGATCGTGCCGGACGGCGCGCGCGTGCCCTACCCGCCGCTGACAAAAGACCTGCATCACGAAGTCGAACTGGTGGTGGCGCTGAAAGACGGCGGCGCCGATCTCGCCGAGGCGGCGGCGCTCGACGCCGTGTACGGCTATGGCGTCGGCATCGACCTGACGCGGCGAGATCTGCAATTCGCCTCGCGCGAGAAGAAGCAGCCGTGGGAGATCGGCAAATCGTTCGAAGCTTCCGCCCCGGTCGGCGCGCTCAAGCCCGCAGCCGAGATCGGCCATCCCGCCAAGGGCCGTATCTGGCTCAAGGTCAACGGCGCCGACAAGCAGGATGGCGACCTCGACCAGATGATCTGGAGCGTGCCGGAGATCGTTGCGCGGCTGTCGCGTCAGGTGCGGCTTGCGGCCGGCGACATCATCATGACCGGCACACCCGCCGGGGTCGGCCCGCTCCAGCCTGGCGACAAGGTGGAAGCCGGCATCGACGGCATCGGCGACCTGCGCATCGAGATTATGCCGGCGGCCTAACCGTCATGCGCGGGCTTGACCCGCGCATCCCGACAGCAAACGCAATGCCTGTCTACTCGGGATTGCCGGGTCAAGCCCGGCAATGACGAAGTATATTGCTGCGGGGCTGCTTACATCACAGCGGCAGGTTGTCGTGCTTCTTGGCCGGTATCTCGACCTTCTTGTCGCGCAGCATGGCGAGCGCGCGGGCGATGCGCTTGCGCGTCGAGTGCGGCATGATCACGTCGTCGATATAGCCGCGCTCGGCGGCGACGAACGGCGACAGGAAGCGGTCCTCGTATTCCTTGGTGCGGGCGGCGATCTTTTCCGCGTCCCCGATGTCGCGGCGGAAGATGATCTCCACCGCGCCCTTGGCCCCCATCACCGCGATCTGCGCCGTCGGCCAGGCGTAGTTCATGTCGGCGCCGATCTCCTTCGAGGCCATCACGTCGAAGGCGCCGCCGTAGGCCTTGCGCGTGATCACCGTCACCAGCGGCACCGTGCACTGGCTGTAGGCGAACAATAGCTTGGCGCCGTGCTTGATCAGCCCGCCATATTCCTGCGCGGTGCCCGGCAGGAAGCCCG
>JBDHSY010000502.1:0-2625 GCA_039808405.1 Xanthobacteraceae bacterium | reverse complement strand
CTCCCCGCCGCACCTCGATGCTGACGTTCTTGTTGGCGGCGAGACCGCCGAACCAGCGCGTCACGTCGCAAACCTCGAGAATGGCCCCTTCGCTCATGACGGCTTCCTTCGGCTGGAGCCGGTAAACAGGCTCATCAGTCCCTCGGGCTTCGCCAGCGCCACGAACATGATCAGGCCGCCGTAGATGATCAGGTCGATGCCGCTGCCCGAACCGCCGAGATAGCTGCGGGTGATCTCGGTGATCGGGATCAGCACCAGCGCGCCGAGCGCCGGTCCCCACAGCGTGCCGATGCCGCCGAGCACCGCCGGCAACGCGAACAGCAGCGAGAAGCGGAACGACATCACGCTTTCCGGATCGATGTAGGACACATAGGCGGCGTAGAACGAGCCGGCCACCGCCGTGAAGAAGGCGGACACGGCCGCCGCCGCCATCTTGGACTGGAAAATCTCCACCCCGAGGCTCTGTGCCGCTTCGGGATCGTCCTTGATCGCGCGCCACCAGAACCCCCAGCGCGAGCCCTCGATGAGGTAGCACGCCACCCAGGTGATCACGAACAGAACGAGGGCGAGGTAGATGAACGGCACCTTGCTGCGGGTGAACTGCAGCGTCGCCCAGCTATCGGGACCGAGCGGCCACTGGATGCCCATCGCCGCCCCGAGAAACTCGGCATTGTGGACGATGAGCAGCCCGATCTCGGCGATGACGATGGTGGCGATGGCGAAGTAGTGGCCCTTGAGGCTGAAGCAGAAATAGCCGAGCACCAGCGCCAGCGCCGCGGACAGGATGCCGCCCACGACGAGGCCGATCCACGGGGTGATCCCGAAGGCCGTGAACAGGTAGGTCGCGGCATAGGCCCCGACGCCGAAATACAGCGCATGGCCCAGCGAAATCTGCCCGCAATATCCGCCGAGGATATTCCAGCTCTGCGCCAGCGCCCCGTACATCAGCGTCAGGATCAGAACGTTCTGCAGATAGACGTCGGTGACGATGAACGGGGAGACGGCGCCGATCGCGGCGACCCCCGCCAGCGCCACGAGATGGCGCTGCCGCTTGCTGGCGGACGACCGGCTGCGCATGGCCTTTGTCTCTACGATGGCGTCGCTCATCACAGCCTCCCGAACAGGCCCTTCGGGCGAATAAAGACGACGGCGAGATACAGGGCATAGACCGAGATCAGCTTCATCGACGCCGGAACCAGCGTCGTCGTCACCGCCTCGACCACCCCGACGATCATGCCGGCGGCAAGCGCGCCGAAAATGCTGCCGAACCCGCCAAGCGCCACCACCACGAAGGAGATCAGCGCGAACGGCACACCGACATGCGGATAGATGTAGTAGAACGTCGACAGCACCGCGCCGGCCAGCCCGACCAGCGCCGCGCCAAGCCCCCAGCCGAGCGCGAACACCCTGTTGCGGTTGATGCCGACCAGCGCCACCGCCCCCTGGTCCTCGCGCGTCGCCTCGAGCGACTTTCCGAAATCCGTCCGGCTCATCAGGAAATACAGCCCGACGAACGCGGCGATCGACACCGCACCGCCGACCAGTTGCGGGATCGGCAGGAACACGCCGCCGAAATCGACGGTTTTGCCGCCGAGCCAGCTATCCGGAATGCTGCGGTAGTCGGGGGAGAAGAAATACTGGGCCACGCCCTGCATGAAGATGGCCAGACCGAACGTGGAGAAAATCTGCGCCATCATGATGTTGGATCGCGCGCGCATCGCGAAGCGCACGACCCCCATGTAAACCACGGCGCCGAATACGAACATCAGCGCCGTCACGATCGGCGCCAGCAGCACAGGATCGAGCGCGGTGACCAGCCAGAGGCCGAACATGCCGTACATGGCGATCATGAGGAATTCGCCGTGCGCGAAGTTGACGACGTTCATCAGGCCGAAAATGAGCGACAGGCCAACTGCGATGAGTGCGTAGAGCAGCCCCATCAGGAGCCCACTCGCCAGCACTTGCATGAGGGATGCCATCTCCATCACACAGTAACCCCTGGGTCGGATTGTTCGGGTTGCGAGATAAATCCGCATGCCACGGCATACAGAGCCTCGTCCTCCGGCGTCTGCGGAGGACGAGCAACGCGTGACATGAGAACGGCCCTAGCCGTTCATCGGCCAGATCGCCTTTGCGGTCGCCACGCTTTCGGGGAAGACCGTCACCCACTTCTTGTCGACGTACTGGATCAGCACCGGATCGCCGTACTGATTTTGCCCGTCGGCATCGAAGGCGCACTTCGTCCACGGCATGATGGTCTGATCGCCGGGGATGTTGGTCGCCGCCAGCGCATCGCGAATGGCCGGCCCCTTGGTCGACTTGGCCCGGTCGATGGCGTCGGCAAGCACGATCATCGCCATGAACTGGCGCGAGGTGTTGTCGTTGAGGTCGCGGTTGGCGCGCGCCTTGAACAGGTTGTTGACCGCGGCGATCGACGGACGCTTGGCCGCCAGGTCGAGCGCGAACGCCGCGCGCGACAACAGGCCGTTGAGCTTGTCGCCGACCGCGTCGTAAACCGCCTGGTCGGCAAAGCCGGCCGCCTGCGCGAGGATGTTCTTCGGCTTGTAGCCCAGCTCCGCCATGGTCCCCACCAGCAGGATCGCGTCGGTCGAATAGCTCGTCGGC
>JBDHSY010000501.1:0-2625 GCA_039808405.1 Xanthobacteraceae bacterium | reverse complement strand
GAACCGATACCGCGAAACAGGACTTTGACGTTATGACGATCCCCCTCATCATCGATTCACTCCAATACCCGATCCCGCAGCGCCAGTGGTTCGAGGAATGGCGCGCCGGCAAGGTAGGCTGCGTGCATGTCACGGTGGCAATCTGGGAAAACGCCGACCAGACATTCCAGAAGCTGGCCGCATGGCGGCAGGCTTTTTCCGACCACGCCGACATGATCGGCCTCGCGCTCACCGGCACCGACATAGAACTGATCGCAGGTTCTGGCCGCACCGCCGTCGTTCTCGGCTTCCAGAACACCGCGCCGATTGAGCACGACATCGAGCTTATCGAGACCTTTCAGCAACTGGGCGTGCGGATCATGCAGCTCACTTACAATCTGCAGAATTACATCGGCGCCGGCTACTGGGAGGCAAATGACTCCGGCCTGTCGTCGCGCTTCGGTCGCAAGGCGGTCGAGGAGATGAACCGCGTCGGCGTCCTGATCGACCTATCGCATTGCGGTGAGCGCACCACGCTCGACGCGATCGAATACTCCTCACGCCCTGTTGCGATCACCCATTCCAACGCCCGCGAATTGGTGATTGACCCGGGCTTCGGTCCCGGCCGGTTGAAGACCTCGGAAGCCCTGAAGGCGCTCGCGGCCCGTAACGGCGTGCTCGGTGTCTGCCCGAACCGCTCCCTCATCGCCAAAGGCGTTAAGGCGACGCTCGAGGAGTTTACCGAACTCATCGCACGCACGGTCGACCTGATGGGTATCGATGCGGTCGGCATCGGGACCGACTATTGCGCCGGCCACGCGCCTTCAGTGCGCACCTGGTGGCGCTACGCCCGCTGGTCGCGCGAGCAGGCACCGACGTCGACGCAAGCGCCGCATGAAGGCTGGCAAGAGTGGCTCCGTTCGCCAGCTGACTTTAACAATATTACCGTCGGCCTAAAGGCGCGCGGCTTCTCCGACACGGAGAGCGCCAAGATTCTTGGCGGGAACTGGCTGCGTATGTTCTCCGAAGCGTTCGTACCGGCCAAGGCCGAGAATAGGGCGGCTGCGTGATGCGTGTGGCGGAACAGGCCCGATCATCGGGCAATCTAAGGTTGGACCGAGTGTCCAAACGCTACGGCGCCCTCCACGCTGTCGGCCCCGTAAGTTTCGACATCGAGGCCGGAGCAAGTCTGTCGATCGTTGGACCCAGCGGCTGCGGCAAGAGCACGCTGTTGCGCATCCTTGCAGGTCTTGAGCAGGCCAGCGATGGGGAGGCCTACGTCAACGGCAAGGCCATTCGGGCGCCGCTCGAAGATGCCGGCCTCGTGTTCCAGCGCGACCTACTGCTCGATTGGCGCACCACGCTCGACAATGTCCTGCTTCCAGCTGAGTTCCGCGGAACTGCGGACGCCCCTACTCGCGCCCGCGCCGCGTTGCTGCTTGAGCAGCTTGGTGTTGGCGGCTTTAAAGAAAGTTATCCTTGGCAGCTCTCCGGCGGGATGCGCCAGCGCGTCGCCATCGCACGCGCCATGGTCTGTCAGCCTGCTATGCTTCTGCTCGACGAGCCTTTCAGCGCGCTCGACGCGCTGACGCGCGATCAGATGAACGTCCTGCTGCAGAACATCCGCAGTGAGCAGCAAGTGACGACAATTCTCATAACGCACAGCATCGCCGAGGCCGTTTTCCTCGGCGATCGCGTTCTGGTGATGTCTGGCCGGCCCGGCGAAATCCTCGACGACATTGAAGTTACGTTCGAGCGGCCGCGGCGACTGAGCCTGAGAGAAGACCCTGCCTTCACGGCCATCGTCCGCAGGATCAGGCTGCATTTCGAGCGAACCGGAGTTCTCGTGGGATGACAAGCGTCGTTGACTCGTCCGTATCAACCGTTAGCTCAGGCAAGCGGTCCTATCGCATCCACGATCTAATGTTGTCGCTACTGCCACCGCTCGCCAGCGCCGTGCTGGTTCTGGCGATTTGGGAGATGGCGGTGCGCTACTACGCCATCCCGGCCTACCTGCTTCCATCGCCGTCGCTCGTTATCGAGGTGTTGGTGCAAAAATTCTCGCTGCTCATGCGTCAATTGGGCTTCACCGCGCTGGCTTCGGCTGTCGGCTTCGCTATCGCGCTCGTGAGCGGCATCGCTATCGGCGCTGCGATCAGCGCCTCGCGCATCTTCGACCGCGCCATCTATCCGTGGCTGGTCATTTCGCACGCGATCCCGAAGGTGGTTATCGCCCCGCTATTCCTTGTCTGGTTCGGCTTTGGCATGACCAGCGAGATTCTATTCGTCGTTGTCTTCACCTTCTTCCCGATCGTGGTGAACACGGTCGCGGGCCTGAAGGCCGCCGATCCCGATGTGCTGCAGCTTGCCCGTTCAATGCGCGCTTCGCCGCTGCAAATCCTGCGCAAAATAAAAGTTCCGGGGGCGCTCCCGACCATCTTCGCCGGCATAAAGATCTCCGTAACAATGGCACCAGTGGGCGCCGTCATCGGCGAGTTTGTGGCGTCCAACGTCGGCCTCGGTCACGTGCTTATCCAAGCCGTCGGCAGCTTGGAGACACCGCTCGCCTTCGCTGCAGTCACTGTCATCTCCGTCTTCGGTATTGTCGTCTGGTATGCCGCCGAAGCGGTGGAGCGCGTTTTCATC
>JBDHSY010000500.1:0-2627 GCA_039808405.1 Xanthobacteraceae bacterium | reverse complement strand
GCGATGGTGGAGAGATAGCGGCGATCCATCGCATCGAGCCCGGCGCCATCGACCTCGAGCGCGCCGAGCGCGTGGTCGGCGATGGCGCGGTCGAGCGCCGGCGCATCGGCGGCGGCGGCCAGGTCGCGCACGCGGCGCAGCAGCCGGCCGGCGATGCGCGGGGTGCCGCGCGCGCGCCGCGCGATCTCGTTGGCGCCGTCGGCGGTCATGCCGATATTGAGCAGCCGCGCGCCGCGGGTGACGATGCTTTCCAGTTCCTCGACGGTGTAGAAATTGAGCCGCACCGGAATGCCAAAACGGTCGCGCAGCGGATTGGTCAACAGCCCCGCGCGCGTGGTCGCGCCGACCAGCGTGAATTTCGCCAGATCGATCTTGACCGAGCGCGCCGCCGGGCCCTCGCCGATGATCAGGTCGAGCTGAAAATCCTCCATCGCCGGATACAGCACCTCCTCGACCGACGGATTGAGGCGGTGGATCTCGTCGATGAACAACACGTCGCGCTCTTCGAGATTGGTCAGAAGCGCGGCGAGGTCGCCGGCCTTGGCGATGACGGGGCCGGAGGTGGCGCGAAAACCGACGCCGAGCTCGCGCGCCACGATCTGCGCCAGCGTGGTCTTGCCGAGGCCGGGCGGGCCGACGAACAGCACATGGTCGAGCGCCTCGTTCCGCTTGCGGGCGGCATCGATGAAAATCTGCAAGTTGGCGCGCGCCTGTTGCTGGCCGACGAAATCGCCCAATGCCTGCGGGCGCAGCGTGGTGTCGCCGACGTCGTCGCTGCGGCGCTCGGGCGTGACAAGGCGGGGGGGCGCGCTCACTTCGCCAGTTCCTTGAGGCCGAGGCGGATCAGCGTCGCGGTCTCGGCGCCCTCGCCGGCCGCGCGCGCAGCAGTGGCGATGGCGGCGGCGGCCTGCGGCTGACCGTAGCCGAGATTGACCAGCGCGGAGATCGCGTCGCTCACGGGCTTCGGCGCGCTGGCGTCGTCGAGCGCGCCGGACAATCTCACCACCGCCGGATCGACATCGGCGAGCGCCGGCGCCTTGTCCTTCAGTTCGGTGACGATGCGCTCGGCGACCTTCGGCCCGACGCCGGGCGAGCGCGCAACGAGCGCCTTGTCGCGCAGCGCGATGGCGCTCGCGAGGTCGGACGGCGACAGCGTGCCGAGCACCGACAGCGCCACGCGCGCGCCGACGCCCTGCACCGTCTGCAACAGGCGAAACCACTCGCGCTCGGTGTCGCTGCGGAAGCCGAACAGCCGGATCTGGTCCTCGCGCACATAGGTCTCGATCGACAGCACGGCGGCCTCGCCGGGCGAGGGCAGCGCCTGCAGCGTGCGCGCGCCGCACTGCACCTGATAGCCGACGCCGCCGACGTCGAGGATGACGTAGTCGTCGCCGTAGGAATCGACGATGCCCTTGAGTTTTCCGATCATCCCGCCACCTTCAGCTTCAGCGCCATGCTGGTGCGGTGGTGGGCGTGGGTGATGGCGATGGCCAGCGCGTCGGCGGCATCGGCCGAACGCGGCGCCGCCTTCGGCAGCAAAATCTTCAGCATCACCTGAATTTGCGTCTTGTCGGCATGGCCGGCGCCGACCACAGTCTTCTTGATCTGGTTCGGCGCATATTCGGCGACGCTGATGCCGGCCAGCGCCGGCGCCAGCATGGCGACGCCGCGCGCCTGCCCGAGCTTGAGGGTGGCGACGCCGTCCTTGTTGACGAAGGTCTGCTCGACCGCCGCCTCGCGCGGGGAAAACGCGCGCAGCACCTCGGCCAGCCCGTCGTGGATCGCGCGCAGCCGCTCCGCCAACGCCTCGCCCTCGCGGGTCTCGACCGAGCCGCAGCCGACGAAGGTCAGGCGATTGCCGTCGGAATCGATCACCCCCCAGCCGGTGCGGCGCAGGCCCGGATCGATGCCCAGAATGCGAATCGGTGCGCGAGACATGGGCCGATGATATAGCGTTTTCGAGCGAAGTGGGCACCACTTCGCGTGAAGAAAACGCGTCAAAACAATAATGTAGGGCTTCGCTTTTGATGCCGTCGAAAGCGAAGCTCCAACCGAAACTACAACAGCGTGCCGCGCAGGATCACCAGCGCCACGCTGAAATAGATCATCAGCCCGGTGACATCGACCAGCGTGGCGACGAACGGCGCCGAGGCGCTGGCGGGGTCGAAGCCGGCGCGTTGCAGCACGAACGGCAGCATCGAGCCGACCACCGAGCCGAACGTCACCACGCCGACCAGCGCCGCCGCCACCGTCAGGCCGACCAGCAGCCAGTGCTCGCCATAGTCGTAGAGGCCGAGGGTCTGCCACAGCACGACGCGCGTCAGCCCGATGAGGCCCAGGATGCCGCCGAGGATCAGGCCGGTCGGCAGTTCGCGCAGCGCCACCCGCCACCAGTCCGGCAGCCGGACCTCGCGCAACGCCAGCGCGCGGATCAACAGCGAGGTCGCCTGCGAGCCGGAGTTGCCGCCCGAACTCATGATCAGCGGGATGAACAGGGTCAGCACCAATGCCTTTTCCAGCTCGACCTCGTAGTGCTGCATGGCGCTGGCGGTCAGCATCTCGCCGAGAAACAGCACGCAGAGCCAGCCGCCGCGCTTGCGGATCATCTGCGGCAGGCCGACCTGCAT
>JBDHSY010000499.1:0-2647 GCA_039808405.1 Xanthobacteraceae bacterium | reverse complement strand
TCGGTCCTGATGTCGATGGGCATGATGATGCTGCCGCCGGTGGTGGTGTCGCTGCCGTTCAAGCTGATCTTCTTCGTGCTGGTGGACGGCTGGTCGCTGGTCGCCGGCAGCCTGGTGCAGAGCTACGGCGGCGGATGACGGCAGCCTATAGCGTTTTCAAGCGAAGTGGGAACCGGCCTTCGCCGGGCCATAGCCGGCTCCGGCCCGGCGGCGGCCGGTTGGCGTGAAGAAAACGCGTCAAATGCTCTTGCTTCAGCGCGCGGCCGTGGCGCGCCTCGCACCAACGATGCGCGGCAGCGCGCCGGTCGGCGCCGGATCGGCAACGAGGTTCTCGCGCGCCGGCCGCGCCTGCGCCAGCGTATCGGCGAAGCGGCTTCTCATGTCGCGCAGGAAGCCGTTGATGGTATCGACCGAGGCCGCCATTTTCGCCAGTTGAGAAAACGCCGCGACGCTGCCCGAGGCCGGCTTCATCGCCACCTCGAAGGCGGCGCGGTCGTCGGGGCCGCTCATCTTCGCGGCATATTTGTCCTTGAAGCGGCCGGCACCCAGCGCGTCCTGCGCCAGCGCGTAGCCGACCGCCGCGCGCAGGATGTCGGCCTTCTCGTCGGGCGAGAGCGGGGCGGGATCGCGCCAGCGCTCGCCATACAAAAGCTCGATCTGCTCGGCCGCCTCGCGCCAGCGCCGCGCCGCCCAGTAGATGTCCGAGCGCAGCCGCACCGCCTCGCGCCCCTCGACGTTGGAGATCAGGTCGAGCGCAAACTCGTGGCGGCCGATATCGCTCTGCGCGCGCGCCTCGAGCAGGATGCGCTGCTCGCGCAACTCGCCGGCCAGGTCGCCGACGCGGGTGGCATGCAGCACGGCAATGGCGCGGTCGGGCTTGCGGTTCATCAGGTGGATCATCGCCAGCCGTGCCGCGACCTGCGCCCGCGCGGCGCCTTCCAGCCGGTGATCGATCTGGTACTGCAACAGCTCGCCCGCCTGATCGAGCAGATCGACCGCGACCAGCCGGTCGGCCAGCTTGCGGATGATTTCGTCGCCGCGCCGGCCGATCGGCGTCAGGTCCTGAAACTCGTAGAACAGCGCCAGCGCCTGCACAGGCGGCAGGTCGTCGCCCTTGCTGCCCCGGAACAACTCGGCGAACAGCACCGCGGCATCGTCCTGCATGGCGCGCGACAGGGGGGAGTCCGGCGCGAGCCGGGTCGCGGCGCGCGCCGCCGCCAGCACGTCGCGGTAGCGGCCGGTGCGCGCATAGTGTTTCGCCAGCATCGACAGCGCGCGCACCTCGATGGCATCGCCGCGCCATGTGACCGACAGGGTTTCGAGTTCGGTCAGCGCCTCGTCCGGGGCGACCTCGCCGCGCCGCTCGCGCAGCGCCAGCGTCAACAGCCGCGCCTCGGTGGCGGCGGGCCGATCGGCGCTCGCCGCGGCCAGTGCATAGTGATGCAGCGCCTCCTGCTCGCGCCCGAGCGCCTCGGCAAGGCGCCCGCGCAGCACGGCAACCGCCGGCTGGTCGCGCTCGGCGAGGCCGATGCTGTCGAGATCGCCGGAGCGCGCGGCGGCGCCGGCATAATCCTTGACCTCCAGCGCCGAGCGCATCGCCTGCGTCAACGCGATGCGTTGCAGCTCCACCGGCAGGGCGGTGACGGCGAACTCGGCGTTCTTGAACTTCTCGCGCGCCTCGACCCACTTGCCCTGCGCGGCGAACGCCAGCGCCTTCCACAGTTCGAAATCGCGGCCACCGCCGCGCGCGGGCCCGGCCAGATCGCGCAAGCCCTGCGCCGGCCGCCGCGCCAGGACGTTGGCGACGCCGCGCAGCGCCAGCGCGGCGGCGTGTTCGGCGCCGGGCTGGGCGCCCGCGAGCGCCAGATCGAGCACGCCCTTGGCCTCGAGGTACATCTCGCGCGCGACATAGAAGCGGGCGAGCGCAAGGCGCGCCGCCAGACGCCTGGAGGCTTCGGCCTGCGCCAGCGCGCCGATCAGCGCGTCGCGGCGCTCGCCGAGCGCCGCGGCGCGGTCGTCCTGCCAGCCTTGCAGATCGAACAGCGCCGGCCGCGCCGCGGACGCCCGCTCCGGCGTGGCGACCGCCGGCGATACGGTCAGGCCGCCCGGGCGGCTGATGGCCACGCCATCGGCTTCCGCCGTCACCGCCACGTCGTCAGCGAGCGGCTGCACCGCGACGCCGTGAATGGTTTCCAGCAGCGCAAACTCGATGAAGCGCTGCGCCCTGACGAGGCCGCGCGCCGGCGCCGGCGCCGTGACCACGACCAGCATCTCGCCGTTGTCGGGATCGACAAGGCGCCGTACCGGGCCGGGCGCGGCGAGCCGCACCATGACGTTGGCGCGCGTCGGATCGGTGAGATGACGGACCGCCGCAAGCGGCTGCGAGGGCGAGACGCGGGCGTCGCCCAGCGTCAGCGTCCATGCCGCGCCGTCGGCGGTGAACGAGGCCAGTTGCGAGCGGGCCAGCCGCAGGCGGACGACCTGCGCCGCCGCATCGTCGGTGGTGGACGCCATCGCCGCCGACACCACCGGCGCCGCGCCGCGGCGGATCGCCTCGAGATCGATCGCCGCACGCCGGTCGAACACCAGCCACAGCACGTCGCCACGGCGGAACGCCGCCGCCGCGGTCGGCTCGGCGAAGGCAAAA
>JBDHSY010000498.1:0-2649 GCA_039808405.1 Xanthobacteraceae bacterium | reverse complement strand
CCGTTCGTGAAGCGGCGGATGGCGGCCGAGCTCGGGGCGGGCTGGGAGAAGCGCTTCGCCCGCTTCGAGAAGACGCCGGCGGCGGCGGCCTCGCTCGGCCAGGTGCATCGGGCCGTGAGCCTTGAAGGCGCGGATCTCGCCTGCAAGCTGCAATATCCCGACATGCAGTCGGCCGTGGAGGCCGATCTCAGCCAGTTGCAGGTGCTTTTCGCGATCCATCGGCGCATGGACCCGGCGATCGACACGCGCGAGATCGCCAAGGAGATCGGCGAGCGGATCCGGGAGGAGCTCGACTACCGGCGCGAGGCCAAGCATGTCGCGCTCTATCGCGAGATCCTGGCGAGCGAGCCGCTCGTGCGCGTGCCGAAGGTCGAGGCGGCGCTGTCGACCGGCCGGCTGCTGACGCTGCAATGGCTGGAGGGCAAGCCGCTCCTGTCCTATCGCACCCATCCGCTTGAAGAGCGCAACCGGATCGCCGAGGCGATGTTCCGTGCCTGGTGGTTCCCGTTCAGCCAGTACGGCGTCATCCATGGCGACCCGCATCTCGGCAACTACACGGTGTTCGAGGCGGAGGGCCGGCCGGCCGGCATCAACCTTCTCGACTATGGCTGCATCCGCATCTTCCCGCCGCGCTTCGTCGGCGGCGTGGTCGAGCTCTATCGCGGGTTGCAGGAGAATGACGATGCGCGCATCGTCGCGGCCTACGAGACCTGGGGCTTCAAGGGGCTGTCGAAGCCGCTGATCGCGGCCCTCAACATCTGGGCGCGCTTCATCTACGGGCCGCTGCTCGACGACCGCGTGCGCAGCGTCGCGGACGGCGTGCCGCCGGGCGAATACGGGCGGCGCGAGGCGTTCCGCGTCCACAAGGCGCTGCGCGAGATGGGGCCCGTGACGGTGCCGCGCGAATTCGTCTTCATGGACCGGGCCGCGATCGGGCTCGGCGGCGTCTTCCTGCATCTGAAGGCGGAGCTGAACTTCCACCGCCTCTTCAACGAGGCGATCGACGGGTTCTCGGTCGCGGCCGTGGAGAGGCGGCAGCGCAAGGCGCTGGAGGCGGCCGGGCTCTCGGCGTAGTCCCTGAAAGCCTTTGGCCATCGCTTTTCCCTATGCGGGCCCATGCCTTAGCGGATTGCGCGGCTCGCGGGTTTGCGCTATCGCCCGTGGCATGTAATCTCGGGAGAAAGGCGGGGATCGCGATGGCTGAGAAGATCGAATACGCGACGGCGAGCGGCAACGACTACGGCGAGCACGAGCGCACCTATGCGGGCTTTCTCGGCGTGACGAAATGGGCCGTGATCGCGGTCATCATCCTCCTCGCGCTCATGGCGTATTTCCTCGTCTGACCTGCGCTCCGCCCGGATCGCCGGGCCTTTTCCAAGATCAACAACCGAACAGGCCAGGAGAGCATCCATGCGGATCGCCGTTCCCGCCGAAACCGATGCCGGCGAGCCGCGCGTCGCGGCGTCCCCCGATACCGTCAAGAAGCTCGCGGGCCATGGCGCGACGGTGGTGATCGCGAAAGGGGCGGGGCTCAGCGCCGGCGTGACCGATGCGGCCTATGAAGCGGCCGGCGCGACGATCGCGCCCGACAATGCCGCCGCGCTCGCCGATGCCGATGTAGTGCTGAAGGTGCGCCGGCCAGGCGGCGCCGATCTCGCCGCCATGAAGAAGGGCGCGCTCGTCATCGCGACGATGGACCCCTATGGCAACGAGGCGGCGCTGGCCGAGATGGCGGCGGCCGGCGTCTCGGCCTTCGCGATGGAGTTCATGCCGCGCATCACGCGCGCGCAGGTGATGGACGTGCTCTCCAGCCAGGCCAACCTCGCCGGCTACCGCGCCGTGATCGACGGCGCTGCCGAATACGGCCGGGCGCTGCCGATGATGATGACCGCCGCCGGCACGGTGCCGGCCGCCAAGATCTTCATCATGGGCGTCGGCGTCGCCGGTCTTCAGGCGATCGCGACGGCACGGCGGCTCGGCGCCGTGGTGACCGCGACCGACGTCAGGCCCGCGACCAAGGAGCAGGTGCAGTCGCTCGGCGCGAAGTTCATCGCGGTCGAGGACGACGAGTTCAAGCAGGCCGAGACGGCCGGCGGCTACGCCAAGGAAATGTCGAAGGAATACCAGGCCAAGCAGGCCGAGCTGACGGCCAATCACATCGCCAAGCAGGACATCGTCATCACGACCGCGCTGATCCCCGGCCGGCCGGCGCCGAAGCTGATCTCCGCCGCGATGGTCGAGAGCATGAAGCCGGGCTCCGTGATTATCGACCTCGCGGTGGAGCGCGGCGGCAATTGCGCGCTCGCCAAGCCGGGCGAGATCGTGACGACGCCGAACGGCGTGAAAATTGTCGGCCATCTCAACGTGCCGGGGCGGCTCGCCGCCACCGCCTCCGCGCTCTACGCCAAGAACCTCCTCGCGTTCCTCGAGACGATGATCGACAAGGAGAAGAAGCTCGCCGTCAACTGGGACGACGAGCTCGTCAAGGCGACCCTGCTCACCCGCGACGGCGCGGTGGTGCATCCGAATTTCGCCCCCAAGACCTCTGGAGCCGCGTAAATGGCGACGATGACCGCTGAAGAAGCCGCGCGCCTCGCCCGGCAATCCGCCGAGGCGGCGCAGCAATTCGCGCTGCAGGCGCAGCATTAT
>JBDHSY010000497.1:0-2651 GCA_039808405.1 Xanthobacteraceae bacterium | reverse complement strand
GCTGACGCTGCCGGTCGCCGGCATCGTCTGCTTCGCGTTCGGCTTCCTGTTCGGCTTCCCGGCGCTGCGGCTGTCCGGCATCTACCTCGCGCTCGCCACCTTCGCGCTGGCGGTGGCGATGCCGCAACTGCTCAAGATCGGCGCCTTCGAGCACTGGACCGGCGGCGTGCAGGGGCTGGTCATCACAAAACCCGACGCCCCGTTCGGGCTGCCGCTATCGCAGGACGTCTGGCTCTATTACCTGACGCTGGCGATCGCCATCGTCGTCTATATCGCCGCGGTCAACCTGCTCAACTCGCGCTCCGGCCGTGCCATGATGGCGATCCGCGACAACCAGATCGCCGCGTCCGCGATGGGCATCGACGTCGCCTTCTACAAGACGATGGCGTTCGGCATCAGTGCCGGCATCACCGGGATCGCCGGCGGGCTCGGCGCCGTCGTGGTGCAGTTCGTCGCTCCCGACGGCTACACCTTCCAGCTCGCGATCGCGCTGTTTCTCGGCATGGTGGTCGGCGGCGTGGGCTGGCTGCCCGGCTCGCTGGTCGGCGCCGCCTTCATCGTGTTCGTCCCCAATCTCGCCGAAGGCGTGTCGAAGGGGCTGTCCGGCGCGGTGTTCGGCGTATTCCTGTTCATGATCATCTTCCTCGTGCCGCATGGCGCGCGGCAGATCGCGATCCTGTTGCAGAACCTGTTCGTCAAGTTCAGGACAACCCAGGGAGGACACCATGCGTAACGGACTGGCCTATGGCGTCGCCGCGCTTTCGGCGATCGCGCTTGCGCTCGCATCGGGCGAGGCGCTCGCGCAGAAGAAGTACGACACCGGTGCGACCGACACGGAGATCAAGATCGGCAACATCATGCCCTACAGCGGCCCGGCCTCCGCCTACGGCGTGATCGGCAAGACCGAGGCCGCCTTCTTCAAGATGATCAACGACAAGGGCGGCATCAACGGCCGCAAGATCAACTTCATCACCTACGACGACGGCTATTCGCCGCCGAAGGCGGTCGAGCAGGCGCGCAAGCTGGTGGAAAGCGACGAGGTGCTGCTGATCTTCAACTCGCTCGGCACGCCGTCGAACACCGCGATCCAGAAATACATGAACGCCAAGAAGGTGCCGCAACTGTTCGTCGCCACCGGCGCCTCGAAGTGGAACGACCCGAAGAACTTCCCGTGGACCATGGGCTGGCAGCCGAGCTACCAGGCCGAGGCCATCATCTACGCCAAGTATCTCCTGAAGGAGAAGCCCGGCGCCAAGGTGGCGATCTTCTATCAGAACGACGACTTCGGGAAAGACTATCTGATCGGCTTCAAGACCGGGCTTGGCGCCAACAACGGCGGCATGACGCTGATCGAGGAAAGCTACGAGGTGACGGAGCCGAGCATCGATTCCCACATCGTCAAGCTGAAGTCGCTGGAGCCGGACGTGGTTCTCAATATCGCCACGCCGAAATTCGCGGCCCAGGCCATCAAGAAGGTCGCCGAGCTCAACTGGAAGCCGATCCACATCGTCACCAACGTCAGCACGTCGGTCGGCGGCGTGATGAAGCCGGCGGGCTTCGAGGCATCGCAGGGCGTGCTGTCGGCCGCCTACCTCAAGGACTGGTCCGATCCGCAGTGGAAGGACGATCCCGGCATGAAGAAGTATGTCGAGTTCATGGACAAGTATTTTGCCGACGGCAACAAGCTCGACGGCTTCACCGTCTACGGCTATGCGGTGGCGCAGACGCTGGCCAAGGTGCTGGAGATGGCCGGCAACGACCTCACCCGCGCCAACGTCATGAAGCAGGCGGCGAGCCTCAACGGCTTCTCCCCCGACACCGTGCTGCCGGGCGTCAAGCTCACCACCAGCGCCACCGATTTCGCGCCGATCTCGCAGCTGCAGATGATGCGGTTCAAGAGCGAGACCTGGGAGCGGTTCGGCGACATCATCAATGCCGAGGACGGCGGGAGCTGATCCCGCGCCTCGCGTATCGACGCTGCCGCGCCCCCGCGACCGTTCGCGGGGGCGCCGGTTTTCGGGCATCTCGCTATCGCCGATACGCTGTGCCATAACGCGCGCGATGACCGACACCGACAAGCGCCCTCTGCTGCGCGCCATTTTCGACGCCGCCGTCGCGCGCGCCCACCCCGACCGCGCCCTCGCCGGGCAGTTGCCGGCGCCGCCCGCCGGCCGCGTCGTCGTGCTGGCGGCCGGCAAGGCCGCCGCCGCCATGGCGGTCGCCACCGAGCGCTTCTATCTCGACGAGACCGGGCTCGCGCCGGAGCGCCTCATCGGCCTTGCCACCACGCGCCACGGCTACGGCCTGCCGACCCGGCGGATCGCCGTGGTCGAAGCCGGCCATCCGGTGCCCGACGGGGCCGGGCTCAAGGCGGCCGACGACACGCTGCGGCTGGCCGCCGGCGCCGGCGCCGACGACCTGGTTCTGGTGCTATTGTCGGGCGGCGGCTCGGCCAACTGGATCGCCCCGGTCGACGGCATCGGATTCGCGCAGAAACAGCAGGTCACCCGCGCGCTTTTGCGCTCCGGCGCGCCGATCGGCGAGATCAATACCGTGCGCAAGCACCTCTCCCGCATCAAGGGCGGGCGGCTGGCACGCCTCGCGGCCCCGGCACGCCTCGTCACGCTGGCGATCTCCGACGTGCCGCGCGA
>JBDHSY010000496.1:0-2654 GCA_039808405.1 Xanthobacteraceae bacterium | reverse complement strand
GACGATCGCCGGCTTGTCGGCGGCAATCGCGGGCATCGCGAGGACAGCCGGCAACAGGGCGCCGCCGGCGAGGCCGGCGCTGGCCTGCAACAGTTTCCGTCGCGAGATGCGAAAACCACGATCGTGATTGC
This sequence comes from Xanthobacteraceae bacterium, assembly GCA_039808405.1. Lineage (GTDB taxonomy): Bacteria > Pseudomonadota > Alphaproteobacteria > Rhizobiales > Xanthobacteraceae > PRO6. Next base: position 2,523 of record JBDHSY010000496.1, on the reverse strand, counting down.
TATTCGCCATGAATTTCCTCCCGGTTTGAATTCTTCAGCCGCCGCGCCTTGCGAAACGCGGGGTCGTAACCAAAAAAAGATCGGAAGGCATCGCGTCGCAACACCGAACCGACCTTCGTCGATGCGTGCCATTGCGCACTGACGTGGCCTCATCCGTCAATCCCACTTTGGTCGCAAGATACGGTGCGCAAACGCTTATAAGACGAAATGACTATTGACGTTTTTCGCCTGAACGATTGCCGCTTGTTCGCACGCATCCCGCCGGACAAACCGGCCGCAAAGGCACGTTGGGAAAGCTGTGGCGCACGCGTCGAAGCAGCGCACCCCGGCAGGCCGAGGCGACGGCATGGAAAGAAAGTCGGCTTGGAAAGTAAGCCCGGGAAGTAAGAAAGGGCCGCGTGCCGCTACGGCACGTCGCGCACCGCACCACGCGCGGCGCTGGTGGCGAAGTGGGCATATGCACGCAATGCGCGCGACACCTTGCGCGTCCGCTGCCGCGGCTGCCAGGCCTGACCGCCACGCGCCGTCATCGCCTCGCGCCGCCGTGCGAGCTCCTCATCGGACACCGCAAGATGAATGCGACGCTGCGCGATGTCGATCTCGATCCGGTCGCCTTCCTCGACCAGGCCGATGGCGCCGCCTTCGGCCGCCTCGGGCGAGACATGGCCGATCGACAGGCCCGAGGAGCCGCCGGAGAAACGGCCGTCGGTGACCAGCGCGCAGGCCTTGCCGAGGCCCTTCGATTTCAGATAGCTGGTCGGGTACAGCATCTCCTGCATACCCGGCCCGCCGCGCGGCCCCTCGTAGCGAATCAGCACCACATCGCCCGGCCGGATGCGGTCGCCGAGAATGGCCTCCACCGCATCGTCCTGGCTTTCGAAGATGCGCGCCGGCCCCGCGAAGGTGAGAATGCTCTCGTCGACGCCGGCGGTCTTCACGATGCAACCGTCGAGCGCGATATTGCCGAACAGCACGGCAAGGCCGCCGTCCTGGCTGTAGGCGTGGGCGACGCTGCGCACCACGCCGGTCTCGCGGTCGAGGTCGAGGTCCTTGTAGCGGCGCTCCTGACTGAAGGCGACCGTGGTGGGAATGCCGCCAGGGGCCGCACGATAGAACGACTGCACGGTCTCGCTCGACGTGCGGCGGACATCCCAGCGCTCCAGCGCCTCCGCCAGCGTGCCGCTGTGGATCGAACCGACACCGGTTTTAAGAAGACCGGCGCGGTCGAGTTCGCCCAAAATCGCCATGATGCCGCCGGCACGATGCACGTCCTCCATGTGGACGTTGGCGACGGAAGGCGCGACCTTGCACAGCACCGGCACGCGCCGCGACAGCCGGTCGATGTCGGCCATGGTGAAGTCGATCTCGCCCTCATAGGCCGCGGCCAGGAGATGCAGCACGGTGTTGGTCGAGCCGCCCATCGAGATGTCGAGCGTCATCGCGTTCTCGAAGGCGTCGCGGCCCGCAACGTTGCGCGGCAGCACAGAGGCGTCGTCCTGTTCGTAGTAGCGCCGCGCCAGATCGACGACGAGGTGGCCGGCCTCGACGAACAGCCGCTTGCGGTCGGCATGGGTGGCGAGCGCCGAGCCGTTGCCGGGCAGCGCCAGCCCCAGCGCCTCGGTCAGGCAGTTCATCGAGTTGGCGGTGAACATGCCCGAGCACGAGCCGCAGGTCGGGCACGCGGAGCGCTCGATCGCCGCGACCTCGTCATCGCTCACGCTGTCGTCGGCGGCGGCCACCATGGCATCGATCAGGTCCACCGCACGGGTCGTGCCATGCCACTTGACCTTGCCGGCCTCCATCGGGCCGCCGGAGACGAACACGGTCGGAATGTTGAGGCGCAGCGCCGCCATCAGCATGCCGGGGGTGATCTTGTCGCAGTTGGAGATGCACACCAGCGCGTCGGCGCAATGGGCGTTGACCATGTATTCGACGCTGTCGGCGATCAGTTCGCGCGACGGCAGGCTGTAGAGCATGCCGTCGTGGCCCATGGCGATGCCGTCGTCCACCGCGATGGTGTCGAACTCCTTGGCGACGCCGCCGGCCTTCTCGATCTCGCGGGCGACCATCTGGCCGAGATCCTTCAGATGCACATGGCCCGGCACGAATTGCGTGAAGGAGTTGGCGATGGCGATGATCGGCTTGCCGAAATCGCCGTCCTTCATGCCGGTCGCGCGCCACAGCGCGCGCGCGCCGGCCATGTTGCGGCCATGGGTGGAGGTGCGGGAGCGATAGGCGGGCATGGGCGCATCCTCGGATGGGAATGATTTTCCCCGTGTGTAGGACGCCGCTCCCGCAGGGTCCAGCGCAAAGCAAAAGGCCGCCGCCCGGAGGGCGGCGACCTTGTTCGGGCGCGTCGGGGGCGATCAGGCGGCGCGCACGCGGTCCATGGTCGTCAGCGCGGCTTCCAGCAGGCGCTCGGGCGCGCAGGGCTTCTTGCACAGCGCGGCCTCGGGATAGGGGCCGAACAGGTCGCAGCTCTCGGCATGGCCGGAATGGAAAACGAAAGGCACGCCGCAGCGT
>JBDHSY010000495.1:0-2680 GCA_039808405.1 Xanthobacteraceae bacterium | reverse complement strand
TGCGCGCGACACGCGCCCGCTCCGCGAGCCAAGCCGCGAGCCAAGCCACGAGCCACGTCGCCGCGCGCGGCATCGCCGCACCCGTCCTCACGCCGGTCCGCTATGCCGGCGCGCCGTCCGCCGTATGCTCCGGCTCGTGGTGCGGCCGGCTGGTGATGCTGATGCTCGGCATCGGCTTCTGACCATGCCGCATCAGCCGCGTTGCCGGACGTTTTCGCTCAAGCCTGAGCGCCGCGCCAGCGGCGGCGCTTTCCTTCGACAGCGCCAAGCGCTTTTCACCCGGACCCGCGTTCGCATGCCCAGCCCCGCGCCTTTCCGCATCCTCATGCTGCTGCTCGCCGCCCTGTTCGCCGGGACGCCGGCTGCGCACGCCGCCGCCAACCGGATCGCGCTGGTGATCGGCAACGCCAAATATCCCGACAGCGAGACGCCGCTCAAGGAGCCGCTCAACGACGCCCGCGCCGTGGCGGAAGAACTCAAGCGCGCCGGCTTCGAGGTCGAGGTCGGCGAAAACCTGACCGGGCAGGCGATGCGCCGCGCCATCGACCGTCTTTACGGCAAGATCAAAACGGATTCCGCGGTGCTGATGTTCTTCAGCGGCTTCGGCATCCAGTCGAACCGGCAGAGCTACTTGATCCCGGTCGACGCCCAGATCTGGAGCGAGGCCGACGTGCGCCGCGACGGCCTGAGCCTCGAGGCCATTCTGGGCGAGATCAATGCGCGCGGCGCCGGCGTCAAGATCGCCCTGCTCGACGCCTCGCGCCGCAATCCGTTCGAGCGCCGCTTCCGCAGCTTCTCGGCCGGGCTCGCACCGGTGATCGCGCCGAGCGGCACGCTGGTGATGTATTCGGCGGCGTTGAGTTCGGTGGTCGGCGACGCCGGCGCCGACCGCAGCCTGTTCGTCAGCGAACTGCTCAAGGAAATCCGCGTGCCGGGACTGTCCGCCGAGGACACGCTGAACCGCACCCGCGTCGGCGTCACCCGCGCCTCGCGCGGCGAGCAGGTGCCGTGGCTGTCCTCGTCGCTAGCCGAGGAGTTTGCCTTCAGTGCCTCAGGCCCGGCCATAACGACGCCGGTGGCGACCGCAGCACCGGCGGCGGCACCCGTCGAGGCCGCGAAGCCGGCCCCCGCCGACGTCTCCCAGGCACCGGCCCCGACCCCGGCCAAGGAAGAGCCGCCGAAGCCGGCCGAACCCGCGCCGCCCGCCGTCGTCGCGGCGGCCAAGCCGGCCGAGCCGCCGAAGCCGGAGCCTGTCGCGGAAGCGCCAAAGCCCGCCACTGAGGCCGCCAAGCCGCAGGTGGCCGCGCTGCCGCCGGCACAGGAGCCCGCGCCCGCCGAGCCTCACCGCGAGGAGCCGAGCGCGGCCGCCCTCGCCGGCGATCCGACCATCAAGGCGCTGACCGACAAGCTCAACGCCAATCCGAAAGACCAGGATTCCTGGTATCGCCGCGGCCAGGTCTATGCCAGCAAGGGCGCCTACCAGCTCGCCATCAAGGATTTCAACGAGGCGCTGCGCCTCAACCCGCGCGACATCGAAGCCTTCAACAACCGCTGCTGGACCCGCGCCGTGACCGGCGATCTCGCAGCCGCGCTGAAGGATTGCAACGAGGCGCTCAAGCTCCGGCCGGGCTTCGTCGATGCGCTCGACAGCCGCGGCCTCGTCCATCTCAAGAACGGCAAGATCAAAGAGGCGATCGCCGACTTCGACGCCGCGCTCAAGGCCAACCCGCGGCTCACCTCCTCGCTCTACGGGCGCGGCATCGCCCGCACCCGCAGCGGCGCGGCCGACGACGGCCGGCGCGACATCGCCAACGCCAAGGCGATGGACCCGAATATCGTCAAGGAATTCGCCGGCTACGGCGTGAAGTGACGCAAATCGTTCAGCCCCCTCCCCTGCGGCGCACCGAGAGGTTCATGACAGCGGCGATCTTCCTTTCCCCGTTCGCGGCGGCGGCGCTGGTCCTGACCGGCAGCATGGCCCACGCCCAGACGACGGAGCCCGCCGGCGCGACGGTGATCGTCGCCAAGGCGACCAATGCCTGCTTCTCCGATCTGGTGCGCGTCACCGGCTTCGTCACCCCGCGCCGGGTGGCGGTGGCGGGCGTCGACAGCGAGGGCGCGCGCGTCGCCCAGGTGCTCGTCAGGGAAGGCGACATCGTCAAGGCCGATCAGGATCTCGCGCGCCTCGTTCCGGCGGGCGCGACGCAACCCACCGCCACCCTCAAGGCGCCGGCGGCCGGGCTCGTGACCGAGGTGCGCACCCGCGAGGGCGCGCCGGCCTCGCCGCAGGGCGGGCCGCTGTTCCGCATCGCCGTCAACAACGAGCTCGAACTCGACGCCGAGGTGCCGAGCCTGCATCTGCTCAAGCTCAACAAGGGCGCGAGCGCCCGCGTCACGCTGGCCGACGACATCGAAATCTCCGGCCAGGTGCGGCAGGTGGCGGCCGAGATCGATGCGCGCACCCAGCTCGGCCACGTCCGGCTGTCGCTGCCGAACCACCCCGCCGTCCGCATCGGCCAGTTCGGCCGCGCCACCATCGCCGCGCGGCGAAGCTGCGGCGTGGCGGTGCCGCGCGCGGCGATCGATCATCAGAGCGTGCAGGTGGTCAAGGACGGTATCGTCGAAACCCGACGCGTGCAGACCGGCCTCGTGTCCGACACCGGCATCGAGATTCTCGCCG
>JBDHSY010000494.1:0-2686 GCA_039808405.1 Xanthobacteraceae bacterium | reverse complement strand
CCGAACCAGCCGGCCTTCACCACCTTGCCGTTGGCGGTGACGCGCGCCGGCTCGCCGGTCGAGGCGCGGAAGTCGAGGCCGGTATGCATCGCCGGCCGGCCGACGAACGGATCGGTGCGCACGCCGAAGCCGGAGGAAAATTCCACCGGGCCGACCACCGGCTTGCGGTAGGGCACATGCGCGAGCACCTGGGTCAGCTTCTCGGTCTGCGCACGGCTCGCGCTGACGCGCGAGAGCTGGCGCTCGAACGTGGCGTTGCCGGCGCCGGGCTTGACGGGGACGAACGGTCCGCCGACGCCGCGCGGCGCGGCTCCGCGCAGATGCGTACCGCTGAGTCCGAGGTCGCCGAGCGCGGCGCGCATCCGCCGCGCGCGCGTCTCATAATAGTCCTCGGCCGAGGCCAGGGTCGCGAACTGATGCTGCTCGACGCGGTCGAGCGAGGCTTGCAGGCGCGTGATGACCCCGTCGGTTTCCTTGACGCCGGCCTGGTGCGGGGCGGCGTCGCGCGCGGCCACGGCACGCGACTGCAGGCGCGCCTCGCGGTCGGGTGGCGCAACGAAGGTCACGGTGTCGTTGATCGGCGACGGTTTTGGCGCGGCGGGCGGTTCCTGGAACGAGATGCCGCGTGCCAGCGGCTTGATCGAGCCGGTCGGCGCGAGATCGGGCAGGGCGCTCATCGCCGTGGCGCGCGATTCCAGCAGGGCCTGCCGGCGCATGATCTGGTCGAGCTTGCGGCCGAATTGCTCCTGATCGAGCATCTGCTTGCTGGTGGTGCGGTCGATGCGCGCGCGCAGTTCGGCGATGCGGTCCTCGTAGGCGTATTGCATCTGGGCCTGCCGGGCGATCAGCCGCGTCAGCACGTCGTCGCGGAAGGCGAAATAGGTCGCGGTGGCTGCCGACCAGCCGCCCATCAGCACGATGCTGCCGACCGCGGCCCAGAACACCACCGGGCCGAAGCGAACCTGGCGGCCGGCATGGGCGATGACGTAGGCGGGCGTTCGCGCGGCCTTTTGCGCCTTTTTGGGCGCCGGTTGGGGATGCCGAACGGGAGCCCGGGCAGGGCTCGAGACGTGGCGCAACGGCGTCGCGGGCTGGGGGCTCGTGCGGCTCGACATGGACACTCCAACGCCGGCAACGCGGGAACCGACCGGCTGTAACTGGTGCCGATTTGAGGCCGACGTGGTTAATTTTCGGCGAACGGATCAGGAAAAATCCGACCTGTCGGAGGGCCTGCGGGGCGGGTCCGGGTTCGCCGACTGGAACTCAGTCCGACAGCGCGCGCGCTGCCGCCAGCACCTCCTCGGCGTGCCCCTCGACCTTCACGTTGCGCCAGAGGCGGGCGATGCGGCCATCGGCGCCGATCAGAACCGTTGTCCGAATAATTCCTTCGAAGGTCTTGCCGTACAGCATCTTTTCGCCCCAGACGCCGTAGCGCTTCAGCATCGTCTGCGTCACGTCCGAGCCGAGCGGCACGGTGAGGCCATGCTTGTCCCGAAACGCTGCCTGTTTCGCCGGCAGGTCGGCCGACACGCCGAGCACGGCGGTATTGCAGGCTGCGAAGTCGTCCTTGAGACGGGAGAAGTCGATCGCCTCGCGGGTGCAGCCCGGGGTATCGGCGCGCGGATAGAAGAAGATCGCGAGCTTGCGCCCGGCGAAGTCGGCGAGGGTCACGGTGCTGCCGCCGTCGCGCGGCAGCCGGAAGGCCGGCGCGCGCTGGCCCTCGACAGGACCTTTCGAAGCGGCGGGCGCCGCCGCCGTCTTGGCCGCGGTCCCGCCGGCCGGTTTTCCGAAAGGCTTGGCAGCGGCTTTTGGCTTTGGTTTCGCGGCAGTTTTCCCGGCGGCTTTCTTGGCCATGCGCCTTCCTTTCGTCGCTTTCGCCGGGTCAACAGGGGTGTCCGGCTTCGTGTCGGCGGATCGGCTGGACGGCGCGCGTGCAAATGCGCCGTCCGGGGCCTAAAATGCGGTGAATCGTCCGCCGTGCCGGCCAAAGCTAGAGCCTTTCCGGTCCCGATGGAATCCGAGCCGAGGCTCTGAAGGGTATTTTGACGCGCTTTCCCGATGCGAAACGATTTACGCTTCGCCCGAAAGCGCCATGGAGCAGAACCCGGAATGTGGAAACGGGCTTTCCCGGGGGGCTGCGCGACCAGAATGACCGGTTATCGCTGCGATCGCTTGAACAGGACGCAGGGGCGAACCCTGACAGCCGAGGAAAGCCGTTAGATGCGGTCCGAGGAGCGCCCGTCACGGACTGACGCGACGTCGCCGGCGCCGCGCCGGAGTCGCGGACCGGGCCGGCCTTCGGGGGCCGCGGCCAGCAACCGGCCGCAAGGCGACGCGCACCGCAACGTCCACGCCGCCCACTGGGATCCCTCCGAGCGCTGGGACGAGGACGACGAGGCCATGAGCCGGCAGGCGCGGCGGCTTCTGGCGCGGCGCCGGCGCGGCGTTCATCGGGTCGGCGACCTGTGGGGCGCGCTGCTCGGTGGCCTCTACCGCCGCACCTGGCTGCGGCGGACGCTTGCCACGATGGCGACGCTCGCCGCCGTGCTCGCGCTGTGCTTTGCCGTGCTGTGGTGGCGGCTCGGGGCCGGGCCGATCAATCTCGACATGGCGACGCCGTGGCTCGCCAGCGCCATCGCCCAGAATTTCGGCCCCGGCGAAACCGTCGAGGTCGGCGGCACCCAGA
>JBDHSY010000493.1:0-2688 GCA_039808405.1 Xanthobacteraceae bacterium | reverse complement strand
GCTCGGCGCCGGCCCAGGCGATCATCGCGCCGTTGTCGGTGCAAAGGTTTGGCGGCGGCACCACCAGCGGCGTGCCGGCCTCGCGCGCGACCTCGTCGAGCACGGCGCGCAGCGCGGCATTGGCGGCGACGCCACCGGCCGCCAGCAGCGCGCGCGGATCGCCGAACCGATCCTTGAACAGCCGCAGGCCCGCCTTCAGCCGGTCGGCGACCGACTCCAGCGCCGCGGCCTGAAAGCCGGCGCACAGATCGTCGATATCCTGCGGCGACGGCTCGCCGAGCCTGGCCGCCTCGTTGCGCACCGCCGTCTTCAATCCCGACAGCGAGAAATTGGCATCGTCGCGGCCGAGCATCGGGCGCGGAAAGGCAAAGCGCGCCGCGTCGCCGCGCGCCGCCGCCCGTTCCACCTGCGGGCCGCCCGGATAGGGTAGGCCAAGCATCTTCGCCACCTTGTCGAACGCTTCGCCGAGCGCATCGTCGACCGTGGTGCCGAGCCGCACGTTGTCGCCGACGCCGCGCACCGCGACGATCTGGGTATGGCCGCCGGAGGCGAGGAACAGGCAGTAGGGAAAGGCAAGCCGATCGGTCAGCCGCGGCGTCAGCGCGTGCGCTTCGAGGTGGTTGACCGCGATCAGCGGGCGATCGGCGACCAGCGCGATGGCCTTGGCGGTGGTCAGCCCGACGATCACGCCGCCGATCAGGCCGGGACCGGCGGCGGCGGCGACGGCGGCGAGATCCGCATAGCCGATGCCGGCTTCCGTCATCGCCTGCGCGACGATGCCGTCGAGCAGTTCGACGTGGGCGCGCGCGGCGATCTCCGGCACCACGCCGCCATAGGGCACATGCTCGGCGATCTGCGAACGCACGACGTTGGAAAGAATGCGCCCGGAGCCATCGGCCGCGCGCTCGACGACAGCGGCGGCGGTCTCGTCGCAGGTGGTCTCGATCCCCAGAACTTTCACGGCCGCTTCGCCCGCCAATGTCAAGCCTTGTATTGCTCGCCGTTCCGGCGTTTCCCTCTCCGACCTATCATGCGCGCGAGCGGGACAGAAGGGGATGCCGGGCCCGATCATCCGATCCCGGTTCCGGCCGAAGCGTGCGCCGGAGCGCGAGCCGGAGTTTGAATCATGGCGGTTCTGCTGACACGCCCTGCCCCGGTCAACGCGGCCAGCGCCGCGCGGCTGCGCGCGGCCGGCTTTACGGTGCTGCCGGCGCCGCTGATGCGCTTCGAGGCGGTCGCCTGCCCCGACGACGCCGACCACGGCACCGACGCCACCATCGTCACCTCGGCGGCGGCGCTGCGCGCCATCGCCGATCATCCGATGCGGGCGCGGCTCGCCGCCAGGCCGCTGTTCGCGGTCGGGGAAGCGACCGCAGCGGCGGCGCGCGAGGCCGGGTTTGCGAAGATCGCCGTTGCCAGCGGCGACGCCGCCTCGCTTCGCGATCTGATCCTCGAGACGATCCGCAAGCGGCGCCTGAAAAAATCGACCTCGTTCCTTTATCTCGCCGGCGCCAACCTGTCCTGCGACCTCGGCGAGGCGCTCGCTCCCCACGGCCTGCGCGTGGTAACGCAGACGGTCTATCGCATGGCGGCGCTGCCGGCCTTTCCCGAGGCGGCGCTGGCCGCCTTCGCCGCCAACGCCATCGAGGCGGTGCTGCATTATTCGCGGCGCAGCGCGGCGACCTTCGTCGAGGCGGCGCGGCTCGCCGGCGTCGAAATCGCGGCGCTTGCGCTGCCGCAATGCTGCATCTCCAAGGCCGTGGCAGACGTGCTGCACGAGGCCGGCGCGCAGCGCATCGCGGTGGCGCGCACGCCGGACGAAGCGGCGATGCTGGAGGCGCTGACACGGACGCTGCGGCCCGACCTCAACAACGCCTCGTGACCGGGCCACGGCCATTCCCGCGGGCGGGCGGAATCTGTTAGCCTGCTACCCGCGCGTGTGCGGTTGGTCGGGCGGCAGCGGCCTCGCCCCTGCCATTTGCTTTTAAGGAGTCCCCGTGGGGAACGACAACGACACCCCGGAGCCGGCGGCCGACGCGGCGCCTTCGCCCGACGCGCGGCGCAAGCGTGAGCCGCCGACCATCGAGCTGGAAGCCTCGGAGGTGAAAAGCGAGCCGGACGCGGACGCTCCTCCGTCCGACACAGCGTCATCGCCAGAGGCGACGCCGCAGCCGTCGGAGCCGCCGTCGTCGCGGTCCGGCATGCTCGCCGGGGCGCTGACGGGCGCCGTCGCCGCGATCGCGGTTCTGGCCGCGGCCTGGCTCGCCGGCTGGCCGATGACGGCGCCGGAGCCGCAGCGGCCCGCCACAGCCGACACCACCGTCACCGATGCGCTGGCCTCGCGGCTGTCGACACTGGAAGCCGACATCCGCACCGCGGCGGCGCTGCCGCAGGCCAATGGCGGCGAGACCGCCGACCTCGTCCGGCGCATCGACGCGCTGGAGCAGGCGCAAGGCGGCCTGCGCGAGGCGCTTGCCGCCGAAAAATCCGGCACCGAGCGGCTGGCCGCCACGCTCGACACGCTGAAGGCGGACGTCGCGGCGCTCAAGGCTCAACCCCGCGAGACAACGGCGGCCGCGCCCGATCTGTCGGCGCTGGAGACGCGTCTCGCCGAGATCGACAAAGTGGCGCGCAACGCCGCCGCCACGGCCGCCAGCGCCGCGACGGCGAGCCAGCGCCCGGCCAGCG
>JBDHSY010000492.1:0-2693 GCA_039808405.1 Xanthobacteraceae bacterium | reverse complement strand
GCGCTCGACCTGCGCTCCAAGTCGGGCATCCACCGGCTGATCACCGCGCTCGAGGAGCGCGGCTTCATCCGCCGCCTGCCCAACCGCGCCCGCGCGATCGAGGTCATCAAGCTGCCGGAGGTTCAGGCGGCGGGCGGCGCCCGGCGCGGCTTCACCCCGAGCATCATCGAGGGCAACCTCGGCAAGGTGCGGCCCGGCCCGGCGGCGGACGATGCCAGCCATCTGGTTGCCGTGCCGGTAATGGGACGGATCGCCGCCGGCACGCCGATCGAGGCGATCCAGACCCGCAGCCACACCATCAGCCTGCCGCCGGACATGCTGGGCGTCGGCGAGCACTATGCGCTCGAGGTGCGCGGCGATTCGATGATTGAGGCCGGCATCCTCGACGGCGACATGGCGCTGATCCAGCGCAGCGACGCCGCCGACACCGGCGACATCGTGGTGGCGCTGATCGACCAGGAGGAAGCGACGCTGAAGCGTTTTCGCCGGCGCGGCGCCTCGATCGCGCTGGAGCCGGCCAACACCGCTTACGAGGTCCGCATCCTGCCGCCCAACCGGGTGCAGATTCAGGGCAAGCTGATCGGGCTGTACCGGCGCTACTGACCCTCGCCCTCCGGCTCCGCATCGGCGGGAGGGGTGGCGTCCGTGGCCGGCGCAACGCGAGGGCGCCCGGCTCCGTGAGCGGCGACGTCAGGCGATGCCCGCGCGTGCCCTAGCGCATGCCACGGCCGTAGCGAGCCGCGCGGCCGCGCTGCGTCGACCGCAAAGCCATTGTCCGTCGCCCGCAGCGCCAAGGCGCCATCCCGCGACAGCCGCTCCGTATCGATGACGAGCGCCCCGCATGCCGGCGGTGCCCGATGCCGTGTCACGATGACGGCGGCGCGGACGCAGTCGTCGGCAAACGCCTCGGGGCGCGACGTGAGCGCCACCAGCCTCGCCCCGCGCAGCGCCACGACGCAGGCGAGGTCGTCGCACGAGACGCCGTGCGACAGCGCGGAATCGTTCGCCGGCCGCGCGTCGGCATCGGCCGCGAGCCATTCCCGCACCGTGAAGGCATCGTTGCGGGTGCGCATCACGCGCAAGGCGCCGTCGGTGCCGCGCACCGCGACGCTCTGCCCATCCGCCGCCACGACGACATCCGGCCGGGGCGTCGCCATGGCCCAGACGATTCCGGCGGCCACGACGGCCAGTCCCGCCAGCCGCAGCCTGGTGCGCAGCAGGCCGAGCATGAGGATGCCGACGCTCATGACGATCAGCGCGCCCGCGCCGAACGCTGGCACCCGTCCGACCGCGCCCGGCAGCGCCGCGACCCATTGCGCGATCAGGACCATCCACTCGATGCCGACGCCCATCACCAGCCAGAACGGGCCGTCGAGGCCGAACGGTGCCGCCACCAGCCCGGCCAGCCCCGCCGGCATCACCAGTCCCGACACCACCGGCATCGCCGCGAGGTTGGCGATGACGCCGTAGGGCGCCAGCCGATGGAAGTGGAATGCGGCATAGGGGGTCGTGGCGAGGCCGGCGACCAGCGAGGCCGCCGCCAGCATCAGCGCTTCGCGGCCGCCCCACAGCGCCGCCCGCGCGGCGAGCGGACTGTCGGCCGCCGCCAACAACCGCGGCATGCCGAACTCGACCAGCACCACCAGCGCCAGCGTCGCGGCAAACGACATCTGGAAGCTCGGATGCACCAGCGCTTCCGGCGCGAGCAGCAGCACCGCCAGCGCCGCCAGGGCCAGCGTGCGCACGGTGACGGCGCGGCGATCCGCCATCACCGCGACCAGCACCACCGCCGTCATCAGGAACGAGCGCTGGGTGGCGACCTCGGCGCCCGACAGCAGCAGATAGAACGCCGCCGCCACCAGCGCCGCGGCGGCCGCCGCCTTCTTGATCGGAAAAGTCGCGACCAGCGCCGGGCTGGCGGCGAACAGGAGCCGCAGCGCGAAGAACACCACGCCGGCCACCACCGCCATGTGATAGCCGGAGATCGACAGGATGTGGCCGAGCCCGGAGACGAACATCGCATCGTTCACCGACGGTGTGATGGCGTCGCGCCGCCCGGTAATCAGCGCGGTGGCGATGGCGCGGGTGTCGCCGTCGAGCACCGCGCGGATGCGGCCGTCGATGGCATCGCGCATGCCCTGCATCGCCGCCGCGTAGCGAAGCCGCAGGCCGCCCGCCTCCGGCGGCGTCCGCACCGTGACCGTGCCGAGCACGAAACCCGAGGCGCCGATGCCCTGAAAATACAGGTCGCGCGCAAAATCGTAGCCGCCGGGCCGCAGCGGAGCGAGCGGCGGCGTCAGCCGGGCCTTGACCTCGATAAAGCTGCCGACCGGCGGCGCGGTGCCCTTGCGCACGGCAAGCCGCACGCGCGTCAGCTGCGGCGCACCGCCGCGCGCCTCGATGGCGCTGACGCGCAGCACGAAGCGGTCTGTCTTCTCGCGCACCTCGCGGGTCTCGACGAAGCCCAGGAGCGAACGCGCATAGAGCGGCTTGTCCAGCACCGGATGCGCGACCAGCGCCGCCTTCACGGTGGCGGTGGCGAAGCCCGCGGCCATCGCGGCGGCAAGCGCGGCGGCGGCAAACGCCGGGCGATGGTGCATGGCGAAGGCAAGCGCGGCGAGCACGGCGGCGGTGAGGGCGGCGACCCAGCCGACCGGCTCGTGGCTCGCCGCGAAGTAGAGCGCGATGCCGGC
>JBDHSY010000491.1:0-2706 GCA_039808405.1 Xanthobacteraceae bacterium | reverse complement strand
GCCGGCGATCCTGTCCGGTCCCGGCTTTGCCGAGGATGTCGCGCGCGGCCTGCCGACCGCGGTGACGCTGGCCGCGCACGACGCAAAGCTCGCAGCCGCGCTCGTTGCGGCGCTCGGCTCGGCGACGTTCCGGCCCTACCACACCACCGACGTGCGCGGCGTCGAGATCGGCGGCGCCGCCAAGAACGTGCTGGCGATCGCCGCCGGCATCGTCGCCGGCCGCCGGATCGGCGCCTCGGCGCTGGCCGCGCTGACGACGCGCGGCTTCGCCGAACTGACGCGCTTCGGCCGGGCGCAGGGTGCGCGCACCGAGACGCTGGCCGGCCTGTCGGGACTGGGCGACGTCATCCTGAGCTGCACCAGCGCGCAGTCGCGCAACTTCTCGTTCGGCGTGGCGCTCGGCGAGGGGCGCAGCATCGCCTCCGCCGCCGGCGGCAAGCTCGCCGAGGGCATGTTCACGGCCGCGGTGCTGCTCGATCTGGCGCGCGCCAAGGGCATCGACATGCCGATCACGCAGGCCGTCGCCGCCATTCTCGGCGGCGATCTCAGCGTCGATGCGGCGATCGAGGCGTTGCTGGCGCGGCCGTTCAGGGCGGAGGGAGAGGAATGAACTACTGGCTCGTCAAGTCTGAACCGGATGCATGGTCGTGGCAGCAGCAGGTGGCCGCCGGCGCCAAGGGCGAAGCCTGGACCGGCGTGCGCAACCACGCGGCAAAACTCAACCTGATGCGGATGAAGAAGGGCGATCAGGCGTTCTACTACCACTCCAACGAAGGCAAGGAGATCGTCGGCATCGTCGAGGTGGTGCGCGAGCATTATCCCGATCCGACCGACAAGACGCAAAAGTTCGTCTGTGTCGACGTGCGCGCGGTGAAGGCGCTGCGTGAGCCGGTGACGCTGGCCGCGCTCAAGGCCGATCCGCGCTTTGCGGAGATGGCGCTGATCAAGCTGTCGCGGCTGTCGGTGCAGCCGGTGACGGCGGCGGAATGGAAGGCGATCTGCAAGATGGCCGGCCTGTGAGCGGACCCTCCGGCTTTTTATGCCGAGCCGCCAACGAGTTGGAGAAACAGGCTTTTCTTTGACGGCCCGACAAAAGTGGTAACTCGTTCGGCTTGTTAAACGGGTGCCGGCGAGCGCATAATGTCTGGAACAAGAACGTGGCTGTCCGCGGGCAGGCACGGGGCGTTGCGTGGAGGAGAGACGAATGTCCGAGAAAGTGTACGACGTACCGGCCGAGTGGGCCAAACGGGCCTATATCGACGAAGCGAAATACCGCGAGATGTATGCGCGCTCGATCAGCGACCCCGATGGTTTCTGGGGCGAGCAGGCCAAGCGTCTCGACTGGGTCAAGTTTCCCACCAAGGTCGGCAACTGGTCGTTCGAGCCCGGCAACGTCTCGATCAAATGGTTCGAGGACGGTGTCATCAACGCCGCCTACAACTGCATCGACCGTCACCTCGACAAGCGCGGCGACCAGGTCGCGATCATTTTCGAAGGCGACGATCCGGGGGTGTCCAAGAAGGTCACCTACAAGCAGCTTCACGAAGAGGTCTGCCGCTTCGCCAATGTGCTCAAGGCGCACGGCGTCAAGAAGGGCGACCGCGTCACCATCTACCTGCCCATGATTCTGGAAGCGGCCTACGCCATCCTGGCCTGCGCCCGCATCGGCGCGCCGCATTCGGTGGTGTTCGGCGGCTTTTCGCCCGACTCGCTCGCCGGCCGCATCAAGGATGCCGCCTCCAGCATCGTCATCACCGCCGACGAGGGCCTGCGCGGCGGCAAGAAGGTGCCGCTCAAGGACAACGCCGACGCGGCCGCCGCCAAGGCCGGCGGCGTCAAGACCATGATCGTGGTGCGCCACACCGGGGGCAAGGTCAACATGCAGGCCGGCCGCGACGTCTATTACGACGAGGCCGCCAAGTCGGTCAGCGCCGATTGTCCGTGCGAGCCGATGAACGCCGAGGATCCGCTGTTCCTGCTCTACACCTCGGGCTCGACCGGCCAGCCCAAGGGCGTGCTGCACACCACCGGCGGCTATCTGCTGCACGTCGCGCTGACCCACCTCTACACGTTCGATTACCACGACGGCGACATCTACTGGTGTACCGCCGACATCGGCTGGGTGACGGGCCACAGCTACATCATCTACGGTCCGCTCGCCAACGGCGCGACCACGCTGATGTTCGAGGGCGTGCCGAACTACCCCGACATCTCGCGGTTCTGGAACGTGGTGGACAAGCACCAGGTCAACATCTTCTACACCG
Source organism: Xanthobacteraceae bacterium (assembly GCA_039808405.1). GTDB lineage: Bacteria > Pseudomonadota > Alphaproteobacteria > Rhizobiales > Xanthobacteraceae > PRO6. Next base: position 442 of record JBDHSY010000491.1, on the reverse strand, counting down.
CGCCGACGGCGATCCGCGCCCTGATGCAGGCCGGCGACGAGCCGGTGAAGAAGACCTCGCGCAAGTCGCTGCGGCTGTTGGGCTCGGTCGGCGAGCCGATCAATCCGGAAGCCTGGGAATGGTATCACCGCGTCGTCGGCGAGGGCCGCTGCCCGATCATCGACACCTGGTGGCAGACCGAGACCGGCGGCATCCTGATCGCGCCGCTGCCCGGCGCGACCAAGCTCAAGCCCGGCTCGGCGACGCTGCCGTTCTTCGGCGTCGAGCCGGTGATCGTCGATGCCGACGGCAACACGCTGAAGGGCGAATGCCAGGGCAACCTGTGCATGGCGCGCTCGTGGCCCGGCCAGTTGCGCACGGTGTGGGGCGACCATGCCCGCTTCGAGCAGACCTACTTCTCCTCCTACAGGGGCAAGTACTTCTCCGGCGACGGCTGCCGCCG
>JBDHSY010000490.1:0-2721 GCA_039808405.1 Xanthobacteraceae bacterium | reverse complement strand
TCGACGGCGGCGACCATGACGAGCCGGTCGCCGACGCGGTGCGCGGCATCCTCGACGGCCATATCGTGATGGAGCGCGCCATCGCCGAGCGCGGCCGCTACCCGGCGATCAACGTGCTGAAATCGGTGTCGCGCACCATGCCGAAATCCGCCGATCCGGCCTATCTGCCGACCGTGATGCGCGCGCGGCAGGTGATGGCGACCTATTCCGACATGGAGGAACTGATCCGGCTCGGCGCCTATCGCGCGGGCTCCAGCGCCGAGGTGGACGAGGCGATCCGGCTGCACGGGCCGCTGGAGGATTTTCTCCGCCAGGGCAAGGACGAGGCCACGGTGCTCCCCGACGGCTACGCCCGGTTGGCTCAAATCGTCGGAACTTCGGCAACGGAAAGCTAACTTTGTCCCGCCATGATCGCCGCCGTGTTCATGTTTCTGATGCCGGCGGGGCCAGAGGCGCCGGCACGGTCCCGGTCCGGATCGGGACTTCTGGGGAGTAGGAGTCGATGAAGTCACGAGACACCCTGATCCGCCTGAAGAAATTTCAGGTGGACGAGATGCGCCGGCGGGTCGCGCAGATCGAGGCCATGATCGCCGATTTCCGGCGCATGTCGGCCGAGCTGGAGCGCGAGATCGCCACCGAGCAGGAGCGCGCCGGCATCGACGACCCGACGCATTTCGCCTACCCCACCTATGCCAAGGCGGCGATCGCGCGCCGCGAGAACCTGCTGCACTCCGCGGCCGAGCTCGAGACGCAGCTCGACGAGGCGCGCGCCCAGCTGGCCGACGCCTTCGAGGAACTCAAGAAGGTCGAACTGCTCGACGAGCGCGACCAGGCGCGCGGACGCGCCGAGGAGGACGCCCGCGAACAGGCCGACCTCGACAGCATCGGCCTGATGCGCGCGCGCATCGGCGCCGTCGCCTGAGGCACTTCCGCCTCTCTCGCTTTTGTCATGCCCGGCCTTGTGCCGGGCATCCACGTCTTTAGGGCGCTTCATCAAACAAGGCGTGGATGGCCGGAACAAGTCCGGCCATGACGAAGGAGGTTGGGGGATGCGGCGGACTTCTCCCCCGTCGTCATGGCCGGGCTTGACCCGACAATCCATTCTTCTTCCAAAAAAGATGGACCCGCGGGACAAGCCCGCGGGTGACGGCGGTGGGGCTGGCCGCGACGGCAAAAACCGAGGGACAAGCGAGAAAGAAAAAAGCGCCCGTGGGGAGCGGGCGCTTTCTTACAAGTCAACTTTGGGGGTCGTTGATTGCCTTTGGGGTGGTCTTCCAATTATCCACGCGGCGACTTTGGGGGGCTGGGGTCAGGCGACCGCGTGAATCTCTCAAAATCCTCTGTTGTCAGCGCACCATGGTGCTGTCGCTGCGGGTCACCAGAACGTCCTTGGTGGCCTTGACCACCGGGGTGGTGACGCGCGCCGTTTCATAGCTGTCGCCCGACGTGATCCGGGTCGTGACGCTGACGCCCGCAATCGTCACCGCGGCGACCAGCGCCACCACCACGATCTTCAGGTGGGTCATGCGATCCGCGCTGTAAATCGAATGGTTCATCCTGGCCTCCGTCGTTGGATCCGATTGCTCCATCCAACCGGCAGTGTTGCCTTCCTGCGTATCGGTCGTCCGCGTTTGACGGCGGGTTCAACGTCGCTCGCCACGAAAACGTAGGAAACCGGGTTTACGTTCCGAAGAGGAGATCACAAAGCGGTGATGATTTGTGATCAATCGCGACCGGGCCGTCGGATGGCACCCGTCAGAATCATAAAATCAATGAATTACAATAGCTTATCTGAAATCAGATGCTGCCGACGGTTTTCAGCCGGGCGCGCGGATGAATTTCCGCCTGCGACAAAACGCTTGTCTGTGGCCGAAAACGCTCAGTCAGCGAGCGCACGAACGGCCGCGCCGCGACGGACGTGACCAGCACCGGCGCCTCGCCGGCCTCGGCCGCCTGCTCGAAGCGCTCGCGCACCGCCGTCATGAATTCCGACAGCTTGGTCGGCGCCATGGCGAGGCTGCGGTCCTCGCCCTGTCCGATAATCGATTCGGCGAACGCCTGTTCCCACTGCGCCGACAGCGCGATCAGGGGCAGGTAGCCGTTCGCCGTGGTGTTTTGTGCGCAGATCTGGCGGGCGAGCCGGGCGCGGACGTGCTCGACCAGCGTTGCCGGGCTGCGCGAGAACGCCAGCGCCTCGGCGATCCCCTCGAGGATGGTGGCAAGGTCGCGGATCGACACCCGCTCGGCCAACAACAGTTGCAGCACGCGCTGGATGCCCGACACGGTGATCTGCGCCGGCACGATGTCCTTGACCAGTTCGCCCTGCTCCTTCGGCAGTTCCTTCAGGAGCTTCTGCACCTCGCCGTAGGACAGAAGCTCGGCCATGTTGACCTTGAGCAGCTCGGTCAGGTGGGTGGAGAGCACGGTCGCGGCATCGACCACGGTGTAGCCCTTGAGCGAGGCTTCCTCCTTCAGCCCGGCGTCGATCCAGGTGGCGGGCAGGCCGAACGTCGGCTCGGTGGTGTGCACGCCCGGCATCGAGATGCGGCTGCCGGCCGGGTCCATCACCATGTACTGGTTCGGCCAGATGCGCCCCGAGCCGGCGTCGACCTCCTTGATCTTGATGACGTAGCTGTTGGCCTCCAGCTGCACGTTGTCGAGGATGCGCACCGCCGGCATGACAAAGCCCATCTCGATCGCCAGCGACCGGCGCAGCGCCTT
>JBDHSY010000489.1:0-2732 GCA_039808405.1 Xanthobacteraceae bacterium | reverse complement strand
GGCTCGCCGGTCGACAGATAGGTGTCGACGATGCGGCGGAAAATGTCGCGGGAGCGCTCGTCGAGCGCCGCGAACTCACCGCCCGCGATCCTGGTTTCGGCCATCGTTCGGACCATACAGCAATTTGCGGCAGATTGGTCGGGCGGCGCGACGCAATCAACCCCTCGGATCGCTGCATCGCTTGCGGCGGGATGCAGTTGGCGCGTAAAAGGCGCTTCCCTCTTCTCGAACGAGACGGACTTCATGCGCCCCTCCCGCCGCGCGCCCGACGAATTGCGCACCGTGACGCTCGAACGCGGCGTCGCCAAACATGCCGAGGGCTCGTGCCTCGTGAAATTCGGCGACACGCATGTGCTGTGCACCGCGAGCCTGGAGGACAAGCCGCCGCCCTGGCTGCGCGGCCAGGGGCGCGGCTGGGTGACGGCCGAATACGCGATGCTGCCGCGCGCCACCACCGAGCGCACGCGCCGGGAAGCGACCGCCGGCAAGCAGGGCGGGCGCACGCTGGAGATCCAGCGGCTGATCGGCCGGGCGCTGCGCGCCGTCGTGACGCTGGAGGCGCTCGGCGAGCGGCAGATCACCATCGACTGCGACGTGCTGCAGGCCGATGGCGGCACCCGCACGGCCGCGATCACGGGCGGCTTCGTGGCGCTCAGCGACTGCATCGCCTGGATGAAGGCGCGCGACATGCTGCGCGGGCCGGCGCTGAAGGACAATGTCGCGGCGATCTCCTGCGGCATCTACAACGGCACGCCGGTGCTCGATCTCGACTACGCGGAGGATTCGAGCGCCGAGACCGACGCCAATTTCGTCATCACGGGCGCGGGCGGCCTCGTCGAGATCCAGGCGACGGCCGAGAAGACGCCGTTCACGCAGGACGAGTTCGACGCGCTCTTGAAACTCGCGCGCGGCGGCGTCGCGCGGCTCGTCGACCTCCAGAAGCTGGCGGTCGCGTGAGCGCGGCCCGGCCCCTGCCGCCCCGCCTCGTCGCCGCCACCCACAATGCCGGCAAGCTGAAGGAGCTGCGCGAATTGCTGGAGCCGCAGCGGGTCGAGGTGGTGTCGGCGGCCGAACTCGATCTCCCGGAGCCGGAGGAGACCGGCACGACATTCCACGCCAACGCCGCGCTGAAGGCGCATGCGGCGGCGCAGGCCTCCGGATTGCCGGCGCTGTCGGACGATTCCGGGCTGGTGGTCGACGCGCTCGGCGGCGATCCCGGCATCCATACGGCGCGCTGGGCCGGCCCCGCCAAGGATTTCGCCGCCGCGATGGCGCTGGTCGACGCCAAGCTCAACGCGGCCGGCGCCGTGACGGACGAGGCGCGCCGGGCGCGCTTCGTCTCGGTGCTGGCGCTCGCCTGGCCGGACGGGCACGAACAGCTCTACGAGGGCACGGTCGAGGGCCGGATCGTGTGGCCGCCGCGCGGCGCGAAGGGCTTCGGCTACGATCCGCTCTTCCAGCCGGACGGCAAGACCGTCACGTTCGGCGAGATGACGGCCTTCGAGAAGCACGGCCTGCCGCCCGCGGGCGAGGCGCTCTCGCACCGGGCGCGCGCCTTCATGGCGCTGTTGAAGGATGTCGGCGGTGTCTGAGGGCGGGACCTTGGCGGGCGATCTGGGCTTCGGCGTCTATGTGCACTGGCCGTTCTGCGCCGCCAAATGCCCGTATTGCGACTTCAACAGCCATGTCCGCCACACCCCGCCCGACCAGGCGCGCTATGTCGCGGCCTTCGCGCGCGAGATCGCGCATTTCGCCGCGCTGACGCCGGGGCGCGCCGTGCGCTCGATCTTCTTCGGCGGCGGCACGCCGTCGCTGATGGCGCCCGGCACGGTCGGCGCCATCCTCGACGCGATCGGCAAGGCCTGGACGCTCGAACCCGATCTCGAGGTCTCGCTGGAGGCCAATCCGGCGAGCGTCGATGCGACGCGTTTCGCCGGCTACCGTGCAGCCGGTGTCAACCGCGTGTCGCTCGGCGTGCAAGCGCTGGACGACACCGTGCTGCGCTTTCTCGGCCGGCTGCACACCGCCGCCGAGGCGCGGGCCGCGATCGACGTGGCGCGCCGCACCTTCCCGCGCTTTTCCTTCGACCTCATCTATGCGCGCCCCGAGCAGAGCGTCGCGCAATGGATGCGGGAGCTCGACCTGGCGCTCGCCGAGGGGCCGGCGCATCTGTCGCTCTACCAGCTCACCATCGAGCCCGACACGATGTTCGAGAAGCTGTTCGACGCCGGCAAGCTGAAGATGCCGAGCGAGCAGCTCGGGCGCGAATTCTTCGACGCCACGCAGGAGAAGATGCGCGCGGTCGGCCTGCCCGCCTACGAGATCTCCAACCATGCGCGGCCGGGCCAGGAATGCCGGCACAACCTCGTCTACTGGCGCTACGGCGACTATGCGGGCATCGGGCCGGGCGCGCATTCGCGGCTGACGGTGGCGGGCGAGCGCCGCGCCGTCTCGACGCTCAGGGCGCCCGAGGACTGGCTGGCGGCCGTGGAGGCGAACGGCCACGGCCTCGCGCTGGAGGAGCGGCTCAGCGCCGCCGAGCAGGCCGATGAATTGCTGCTGATGGGGCTCAGGCTCGTCGAGGGGATCGATCCGGCGCGCTACGCGGCGCTGGCGGGCCGCCCGATGGACAAGCGCCGCATCGCCGATCTCGTCGGCCACGGCTTCATCGAGACCGTCCAGGACCGGCTGCGCGTCACCACCGAGGGCTTTCCGGTGCTCGACGCGATCGT
>JBDHSY010000488.1:0-2732 GCA_039808405.1 Xanthobacteraceae bacterium | reverse complement strand
GCCTCGCTCGATCACGCCGGCCCCCACCATCTCGCCTTCTTCGACAACCTCAAATATGCCGACCAGCTCAAGCGCACCCGCGCCGGTGCCTGTCTGGTCAGCCCGCGTTATGCCGGCGCGGTGCCGGCGCACGTCGCCGTGCTGCGCGCCGGCGACCCGTTCCGCGCCTTCGTCGCGCTCAGTCGCCACCTGCATCAGGACGCCTTGCGGCCGCCGTCGTTCCTCGGCAACGACGGCATCGCGCCGACGGCCGTGATCCACGAGGCGGCGCGGCTCGAGGACGGCGTCGTCGTCGAGGCGTTCGCGACGATCGGGCCGGATGTCGAGATCGGCGCCGACACCATGATCGGGGCGCATGCGATGATCGGCGCCGGCGTCAAGATCGGCCGCAACTCCTCGATCGGCGCCGGCACCTCGCTGATCTACTGCTATGTCGGCGACAACGTGGTGATCCACCCCGGCTGCCATATCGGGCAGGACGGTTTCGGCTACAGCGCCGGCGCGAGCGGCCACACCAAGATCCCGCAGACCGGGCGCGTGCTGATCCAGCACAACGTCGAGATCGGCGCCGGCACCACCATCGACCGCGGCAGCCTGCGCGACACCGTGATCGGCGAGGGCACCAAGATCGACAACCTCGTGCAGATCGGCCACAACGTCTCCATCGGCCGCCACTGCCTGGTGCTGGCGCAATGCGGCCTCGCCGGCAGCCTGACGCTGGAGGACTACGTGGCGCTCGGCGCCAAGTCCGGCCTCAACAACCACCTCACGGTGGGCGAGGGCGCGCAGGTCGCCGCGATGAGCGGCGTCAAGGACGACATCCCGCCGGGCGAACGCTGGGGCGGCATTTTTGCGCGGCCGGCCAAGCAATGGCTGCGCGAGATCAAGGTGCTTGAAAACCTCGCCCATGGCGGCAGCGTGCATGCGCAGCCGCGCACGCGGGGCGCGGACAAAGAGGGGCAGGAGTGATGCAATCGCCGGTCACCGTCGAGGTCGTCGATACGGCCGAGATTCTCAAGACGCTGCCGCACCGTTATCCGTTTCTGCTGATCGACCGGGTGATCGAGATCCGCGAGGATTACAGCGGCATCGGCATCAAGAACGTCACCGTCAGCGAGCCGGCCTTTCTCGGCCACTTCCCCGAGCGGCCGGTCTATCCGGGCGTATTGATGATCGAGGGCATGGCGCAGACCGCCGGCGTCATCGGCATCAAGTCGGTCGAGGGCACGCAGAAGCCGCGCGCGGTGTACTTTCTCACCATCGACAAGTGCAAGTTCCGCAAGCCGGTGCTGCCCGGCGACACGGTCGAATATCACATGCGCAGCATCGGCCGGAAAAAGACCATGTGGTGGTTTCACGGCGAGGCGCGGGTGCGCGGCACGGTGGTCGCCGAGGCCGACGTCGGGGCCATGCTGACCGACTGAACGGCAAGCCACGGCCACCCGAGTTTGGAACGGACCCCATGACCGCTATCGATCCCACCGCGCGCATCGAAGACGGTGCGGTGATCGGCGAAGGCTCGACCATCGGGCCTTATTGCATCGTCGGACGCGACGTCGTGATCGGCGAAGGCGCGACGCTGACGGCGCATGTGCATATCGCCGGCCGCACCACCATCGGCGCGCGCTGCGCGATTTCGCCGTTCGTGTCGCTCGGCACGCCGCCGCAGTCGCTGGCCTTTCGCGGCGAGCCGACGCGGCTGGAGATCGGCGACGACTGCACGCTGCGCGAGGGCGTCACCGTCAATATCGGCACCCAGGGCGGCGGCGGGGTGACGCGCATCGGCCATCGCGTCTACATGATGAACAACGCCCATGTCGGTCACGACTGCCAGGTCGGCAACGACGTGATCTTCGCCACCTCCGCGACGCTCGGCGGCCATTGCGAGATCGGCGACCGGGTGTTCATCGGCGGCCTGTCGGCGCTGCACCAGTTCGCCCGCGTCGGCGCCCAGGCCATGATCGGCGGCACCTGCGGCGTGCGCGGCGACGTCATCCCCTACGGCCTCGTCGCCACGCCTTATTCGACGCTGGAAGGGCTCAACGTCGTCGGCATGAAGCGGCGCAATTTCAGCCGCGCCCGCATCAGGCTCCTGCACGGCTTCTACCAGGCGCTGTTTCACGGCCCCGGCCTGTTCGCCGAGCGACTTGCCGAGGCCCGCGCGCGAGTGGCCGAAGACCCGGCCATCGCCGAGATCGTGACCTTCATCGACGGCGGCGGCCATCGCTCGCTGTGCCTGCCGTGGGACAAGGCGGCGCCGTCATGACCGCGCCGGCGGCGGACGGCACGCCGGTCGGCCTGATTGCGGGCGGCGGCAGCCTGCCGTTCACCGTCGCCGACCAGCTCGCCGCGCAGGGCCGCAAGCCGGTGGTGTTCGCGCTGCGCGGCTTCTGCGACCCGCGGCAGGTGTCGCGCTTTACCCACCACTGGGTGTCGATCGGCCAGTTCGGCGCGGCCAAGCGGCTGTTGCGCGCCGAGGGCTGCCGCGACCTCGTGTTCATCGGCAGCCTGGTGCGGCCGGCGCTCTCCGAACTGCGGCTCGATCTTGGCACGCTGCGCGTCATGCCGAGCGTGATCCGCGCCTATCGCGGCGGCGACGATCACCTGTTGAGCCGCGTCGGCCGCATCTTCGAGGCTCACGGTTTCCGCGTGCTCGGCATTCGCGCGGGGCGGGCCACAGGGTCGCCCCATCGCTGATGTCATACTTCCAGCAGGCGCGCCATGCCCCCTCG
>JBDHSY010000487.1:0-2737 GCA_039808405.1 Xanthobacteraceae bacterium | reverse complement strand
GCTGGCCGGCGACACGGTCTTCGCCGGCTCGGTCGGGCGCACCGATTTCCCCTATGGCGACCACGAGGCGCTGATCACGGGCATCAGGACGAAGCTCCTGCCGCTCGGCGACGACGTCCAGTTCCTGCCCGGCCACGGGCCGGCGAGCACGCTCGGCGCGGAACGGCAGACCAATCCGTTCCTGCAGGGATAAGCAAAGCCAATCCGCCGCGGTCATCCCGGGCGGAGCGAAGCGCAGACCCGGGATCCATTCCGGAACGGTTCAGGCATGGATCCCGGGTCGGCGCCGCTCACGCGGCCTGTCCGGGATGACGCCTGAGCTGACGGAATAGGGACCCCAGAAACGCCAACGGCCATGCAGCGGAACGGTGCGCGTACATCCGGCGTCACACGTTCGGCCCATGGCCGTCTTCAACGGTGACGGAGGACTGTGGAACGCCCTCGACATCGCCGTGGCTGCGATATGGGACGGCATTGCGGCCTTTTCAAGGGCTCCGCAAAATGCCCCCTCGGAGAAGGCCCATGGCGACCAAGGCAGAGACGGCGAAAACGGCAGGGACGGCGAAAAAGGGTGCGGCGAAGTCCGGCGCCATCCGCATCGGCATCGGCGGCTGGACCTTTGCGCCCTGGCGCGGGGTGTTCTACCCCGACAAGCTGACCCAGGCCAGGGAACTGAGCTACGCCGCCAGCCACCTCACCTCGATCGAGATCAACGGCACCTACTACGGCTCGCAGAAGCCGGAGAGCTTTCGCAAATGGGCGCGCGAGGTGCCGGACGGCTTCGTATTCTCGCTGAAGGGCCCGCGCTTCGCCACCAACCGCCGGGTGCTGGCGGAAGCGGGCGACTCGGTGAAGCGCTTTTACGACTCCGGCGTGCTGGAGCTCGGCGACCGGCTCGGCCCGGTGCTGTGGCAGTTCGCGCCGACGAAAAAGTTCGACGAAGCCGATTTCGGCGCCTTCCTCGAGCTGTTGCCACGCAAACTGGACGGGCGCGTGCTGCGCCACGTCGTCGAGGTGCGTCACGACAGCTTTTGCACGCCGGCGTTCATCGCGCTGCTGCGGCGTTTTGCGGTGCCCGTGGTCTATGCCGAGCACGCGACCTATCCGGCGATCGCCGACATCGCGGGCGACTTCGTCTACGCGCGGTTGCAGAAGGGCCACGACGACGTGCCGACCTGTTATCCGCCCAAGGCGCTCGACGCCTGGGCCAGTCGGCTTGCCACCTGGGCCGCGGGCGGCGCGCCCGACGATCTCGCCCGCGTCAGCGACGAGCCCGCGACAAAGGCGCCGCGCGACGTGTTCGCCTACCTCATCCACGAGGGCAAGGTGCGCGCCCCGGCCGGCGCCATGGAGCTGATCAGGCGGCTGACGTAAGGTCCCCTCGCCCCATTGTTATGCCCGCACTCGTTGCGGCCACCCGACCCCCACCCTTCCCTCCCCCTTTCAGGGGAGGGATAAAGGGAGGGGGGCGGAGCGTTGCACGCTGCGGCGGGTCCGGGACGCGGGGCCTCGCGGGATCGTGCGGCGAGCGCCCACTCGCTACTTCTGCGTCAGAAACCCGTACAGCGCCTCGGTGAAGGCATCGGCCTGCTCGACGTTGGAGATGTGCGCGGCATCGAGGATGGTCAGGCTCGCGCCGGCGATGCCGCTGCGGATCGTCTCGGCCGCCTCCACCGTGGTCGATTTGTCGTGGCGGCCGGCGATCACCAGCGTCGGCCGCGTGATCTTCGGCAGCAGCGCGCGCTGGTCGAGCGTCGACAGCGCCTCGCAGCAGGCGATGTAGCCCGCAGCCGGCGAGGCCACCAGCATCGCCTTCATGCGCGCCGTCGCCTCGGGCTCGCGCTTGCGGAAATCCTCCGTCAGCCAGCTGGCGATCACCGTATCGGCGATGGCGGCGAGCCCCTGCTCCTTCACCGCCTTGATGCGGGCGAGCCAGTTGGAGGGATCGGGGTAATAGCAGGCGGTGTTGGCGAGCACGAGCCGGTCGAACCGCTCGGGCGCGTTGGCGCCCAGCCACTGGCCGACCATGCCGCCCATCGACAGCCCGCACCAGTGGGTCTTTTCGATCTTCAGGTGATCGAGGATCGCCAGCACGTCGCGGCCGAAGCGCTCCATCGAATACGGCCGCGGCTCGATGCCGGAGCCGCCATGGCCGCGGCGGTCGTAGCGGATAATGCGGAAGTCGCCGGCAAGGGCCGCGACCTGCGGCTCCCACATCGCAAGCGTCGCGCCGAGCGAATTGGAGAACATCAGCGCCGGGCCGTCGGCGCGGCCGTCGATACTGACGTTGAGCTGGCAGCCGTCGCCGGCATCGATCAAAGGCATCGTATCAGGTCCTCCGTGTCAAATTTGGTCGAGCGAGGCGAGCAGGCGGTCGATCAGCGCCTGCGCCACGCCTTGATAGCCGGCCGGGTCGAACAGCCGCTCGAGCGCCTCGGGCGCAAGCTGGCCGGCCACCTCGCCGGTCTCGCCGAGCACCTCGCGCAAATCGCGGCCGCTTGCGAGCGCGGCGCGGCTCGCCGTCTCCACGAGCTGGTGCGCGCGCGCCTTGCCGATTTTTTCGGCGAGCGCCATGGTCACCGCCTCGGCCATGACCAGGCCGTGCGTGGCATCGAGATTGGCGCGCATGCGCGTGGCGTCGATCGTCAGCCCCTCGGCCAGTTCGACCATCGCCGCGACCGCACCGGAGGTGACCAGCGCCAGCGTCGGCAGCGTCGGCCATTCGGCGTGCCAGGCG
>JBDHSY010000486.1:0-2753 GCA_039808405.1 Xanthobacteraceae bacterium | reverse complement strand
ATGAAGAATCCGCGCCAGATCGACGGCGCGCTGGTCGATGCCTACATGGCGCGCCGCGCGCTCGACTATCTGGTCGGTTTCACGCTGTCGCCGGTGTTGTGGCGCAAGCTGCCGGGCGCGCGCTCGGCGGGGCGGGTGCAGTCGGTGGCGCTGCGCCTGGTCTGCGACCGCGAGCTCGAGATCGAAAGTTTCGTGCCGCGCGAATACTGGTCGCTGGTGGCAACGCTGGCGACGCCGCGCGGCGATACGTTCGAGGCCCGCCTCGTCGGCGCCGACGGCAAGAAGATCCAGCGTCTCGATATCGGCACCGGCGCCGAGGCCGAGGCGTTCAGGCGCGCCATCGAGGCCGCCGCCGTCGCCGTCGCCACCGTCGAGGCCAAACCGGCGCGCCGCAATCCGCAGGCGCCCTTCACCACCTCGACCCTGCAGCAGGAAGCCAGCCGCAAGCTCGGGCTGGCGCCGGCCATCACCATGCGTATCGCGCAGCGTCTTTACGAAGGCGTCAACATCGGCGGCGAGACCACCGGCCTCATCACCTATATGCGGACCGACGGCGTGCAGATCGCACCGGAGGCGATCGCGCAGGCGCGCAAGGTGATCGGCGAAGAGTACGGCGGCGACTACGTGCCGAAAGCGCCGCGCGAATACCAGGCCAAGGCCAAGAACGCGCAGGAAGCGCACGAGGCGATCCGCCCGACCGATCTCGCCCGTCTGCCCTCCACACTGCGCGGCAAGCTCGATCCCGATCAGGCCCGGCTTTACGAACTGATCTGGACCCGCACCATCGCCAGCCAGATGGAATCGGCGGAGCTGGAGCGCACCACCGTCGATATCGCCGCCAAGGCGGGCAGCCGCGCGCTGGACCTGCGCGCCACCGGACAGGTCATCAAGTTCGACGGCTTTCTCAAGCTCTACAACGAGGGCCGCGACGACGATCCCGAGGACGACGAGAACCGCCGCCTGCCGGCGATGAGCGAGGGCGAGCGCCTGACCCGCGAGGATCTCCGCGTCACCCAGCACTTCACCGAGCCGCCGCCGCGCTACTCGGAAGCCTCGCTGGTCAAGCGCATGGAAGAACTCGGCATCGGCCGGCCCTCGACCTACGCCTCGATCCTGCAGGTGCTGAAGGACCGCGGCTATGTCCGGCTCGACAAGCGCCGCCTGCACGCCGAGGACAAGGGCCGCGTCGTCATCGCCTTCCTCGAGAGCTTCTTCAGCCGCTACGTCGAGTACGATTTCACCGCCTCGCTGGAGGACCAGCTCGACCGCATCTCCAACAACGAGGTGGACTGGCGGCAGGTGCTCAAGGACTTTTGGCGCGACTTCATCGGCGCGGTTGACGACACCAAGGATTTGCGCGTCGCCGAGGTGCTCGACACGCTCGACGCGATGCTCGCCCCGCACATCTATCCGCCGCGCGAAGACGGCGGCGATCCGCGCCAGTGCCCGAGTTGCGGCAACGGCCGGCTCAACCTCAAGGCCGGCAAGTTCGGCGCCTTCGTCGGCTGCTCGAACTATCCGGAGTGCCGCTATACGCGGCCGCTGGTGGCGAACGGCGAAACGGAGGCCGCCGACCGCGTGCTCGGCAAGGACCCGGCGAGCGGCCTCGATGTCGCGATCAAGTCCGGACGCTTCGGGCCGTATATCCAGCTCGGCGAGGCCAAGGACGTCGCCGAGGGCGAGAAGCCGAAGCGCGCCGGCATTCCCAAGGGCACCTCGCCCGCCGACGTCGATCTTCAGCTTGCGCTCAACCTGTTGTCGCTGCCGCGCGAGGTCGGGCTGCATCCCGAGGACGGCGAGCCGATCAAGGCCGGCATCGGCCGCTTCGGCCCCTACGTGCAGCACGGCAAGACCTACGCCAGCCTGGAAGCGGGCGACGAGGTGTTCACCATCGGGCTCAACCGCGCGGTGACGCTGATCGCCGAGAAGATCGCCAAGGGGCCGGGCCGCGGCCGCTTCAAGGCCGATCCCGGCAAGCCGGTCGGCGACCATCCGACGCTCGGTCCCATCGTCGTCAAGAACGGCCGCTACGGCGCCTATGTCAGCGCCGACGGCATCAACGCGACGCTGCCCGACGGCAAGACGCCCGACACCGTCACGCTCGACGAGGCCATCGCGCTGATCGACGAGCGCGCCGCCAGGGGGGGCGGCAAGGCGAAGCGCGCGGCCAAGAAGGCGCCGGCCAAGAAAGCCGCCACGAAGAAGACCGTCGCCAAGAAGGCGGCGCCGGCGCGCGGCGCGGCCAAGACGGCCAAGACCGCGAGCAAGGCCGCGCCCCGCAAGAGCACGGTCAACAGCGCCGCCAAAAGCGCCAAGGCCGGCGGATAGCGGCAGCGACGTGACGAGCCGCAAGCCCTCCCCTGGCATCCCGGATCGCGAGGCGATTCTTGCGTTCATCCGCGACGCCAAGGGCGAGGTCGGCACGCGCGAGATCGCCCGCGCATTCGGACTGAAAAACGCCGACCGCGCGGCGCTGCGACGGCTGCTGCGCGAACTGGCCGATGACGGCGCGGTGCAAAAGCGCGGCCGCCGGCTGCACGAGGCGCACGCGCTGCCGCCGACGCTGATCGCCGATATCACCGCGCGCGACGCCGACGGCGAGTTTATCGCCACGCCGACCGAATGGGACGAGGCCGTCTCCGGACCGGCGCCGAAAATCCACGTCGTGCTGCCGCGATACCCCAAGCCCGGCACCGCCGCCGGCATCGGCGATCGCGCGCTGTTGCGCGTCGAGCGCAGCGAGGACGATGACG
>JBDHSY010000485.1:0-2754 GCA_039808405.1 Xanthobacteraceae bacterium | reverse complement strand
ATGCGGCGCCAGCACCATTGCGGCGGTCGCCGAAGCGACAAGGACGGACCGGCGGTCGATCATCGGCGGCGCTCCTGAGTGACCTTGCAATTGGCGGCGCATCTTGCGGCACGACCGGGCGTCTTCCCGGCCGCCGCACGCGGACTTGATCCGCGTGTCCATCATTCTTGAAAGAGGATGGATTGCCGGGTCAAGCCCGGCAATGACGCCCCCCTTCGGCCTCACTGACGAAGGGACGCTATCATTCCTTCAACAGCGCGGCGATGGCGTCGGCGCCGAGCGCCGGCGTCAGCCGCTCCTCGGCGACCGCGGCCTCGATCTCCTTGACGCGGGCGCGCGTTGCGGTGTCGCGGCGCAGCCGCGCCATCAGGCTTTCGTGCAGGATCGCCCACGTCCATTTGACCTGCTGCGCGCGGCGGCGGGTTGAAAACTCGCCCGAGGCGGTCATCGCCGTGCGGTGCTCGGTGATCTTGCGCCACAGCTTTGGAATGCCGTCGCCGGTCAGCCCCGAATAGGTCATCACCTGCGGAAACCAGGGCTCCGAGCGAGGCGTGAGGATCTTCAGCGCGGTGCGATAGGCGGCGGCGGCGGCGTTGGCGCGCGGCAGATTGTCGCCGTCGGCCTTGTTGATCGCGATCATGTCGGCGAGTTCGACCAGGCCCTTCTTGATGCCCTGCAACTCGTCGCCGGCGCCCGGCAGCATCAGGGCGAGGAAGATGTCGGTCATGTCGCACACGGCGGTTTCCGATTGGCCGACGCCGACGGTTTCGACCAGCACCACGTCGAAGCCGGCCGCCTCGCACAGCAGCATCGCCTCGCGCGTCCTGGCGGCGACGCCGCCGAGCGTGCCCGACGACGGCGAGGGGCGGATGAAGGCGTTGTCTTCCATGGCGAGTTGCGCCATCCGCGTCTTGTCGCCGAGGATCGACCCGCCGGTGCGCGCCGAGGACGGATCGACCGCCAGCACCGCGACCTTGTGGCCTTCGCCGATCAGGTACATGCCGAGCGTATCGATGGTGGTCGACTTGCCGACGCCGGGCGAGCCGGTGATGCCGACGCGATAGGCCTGGCCGGTGTATGGCAGAAGCTGCTGCAACAGCGCCTGCGCCTCGCGCTGGTGGTCGGCGCGGCGGCTCTCGATCAGCGTGATGGCGCGCGCCAGCGCCGCGCGATCGCCGCTCGCCACCCGCGCCGCCAACGCATCGATGTCGGCGGCCTCGCTCACTGTGCCGCCTCGGTCTTGGCCCGCTCGCCGGCGAAGATCGCCGCGCCCTCCGCCGACAGATGGGATTTGAGCGTCTGCCACGGCACGAACGCCTCGTAGGGGCCTTCGGCATAGGCGCCGACAGCGTAAGGCGGATAGTGGAACAAGAGTCCCGCGCTCTTGCCGGCCACGGTCGAGGGCGCGAGCGAGACCGCGCCGATGCCGATCAGCCGGGGCTTCAAGTCCTTGGCCCATTCGCGGCCCGGCGTATCGGTGCCGCGCGCCTTCTTTTCCTCGTCCAGCGACCGGACGACCGCAGCCAGCATGGCCTTCATCGTCGGACCGTCATTGGCGGTCTCGGTGAAGAACGGGTGGATGCTGATGCGCTTTTTCGCCGTGCGGTCCCACAGGATGGTGTCGATGTCGTGGTTGGGGTGCGCGCCGCCGGTATAAAAATAGTCCATGCGCAGCACGCTGACGTAGCGCCCGGCGACAACGGAAGCCGTGGCGTAGTCGCGTTCGAACGTCCACGGACCGTTGCGGAACGATATCGGCGAGGTTTTGCGTTCCTTTTCGGCCTCGCGGCGATTTTTGTCGGCCCATTTGCGCCCCTCCGCGAGCAGGTTGTCGGCCAGCGGCTGGTCGGCCTTGAGCGAATCGTCGAGCGACACGCTTGCCTCGATGGCCTGCGTCTTGACGGACAGCGCGGGCTTCGGCTCGGCGGCGAAAGCACCGTTGATGCCGGCAAGCGCGACCAATCCGCCGAACAGGACACGGCTGACTTGCTCTTTCGAAATCGAAAGGAGGCGCATCATGGCGTCATCGTCATGGCCGGGCTTGTCCCGCCTGCGCAGCCGAAGCCGCTTCGGCGCGGCGAAGGCCCGGCCATCCACGTCTTTGGTGTCGCGATGCGTTGAAGACGTGGATGCCCGGCATACAGCCGGGCATGACGGTCATAGGCAATGGCCATCGGGCTTACGCCGCCTCGCTGGCATGCCCGAGCCGCGCGTTGAGCTTGTGGATCAATTCTTCGGCGGCGTCGGCGATCACCGTGCCGGGCGGGAAGATCGCCTCGGCGCCGGCCTTGTAAAGCGCATCGTAGTCCTGCGGCGGCACCACGCCGCCGACGATCACCATGATGTCCTCGCGGCCCTGTTTCTTCAGCGCCGCCTTCAGTTCCGGGACGGCGGTCAGGTGCGCCGCCGCCAGCGACGACACGCCGAGGATGTGCACGTCGTTCTCCACCGCCTGCCGCGCCGCCGCGTCGGCGGTGGCGAACAGCGGGCCGATATCGACGTCGAAGCCGAGGTCCGCGAACGCCGAGGCGATCACCTTCTGGCCGCGGTCGTGGCCGTCCTGGCCGATCTTGGCGACCAGGATGCGCGGGCGGCGGCCCTCGGCGTCCTCGAACGCCTCGATCAGCCGTTGCAGTTTTTCCACCTTGTCGGACATCGCGGAGACCTCCCGCTTGTAGACGCCGGTGATCGACCTGATCTCGGCGCGGTGGCGGCCTAACACCTTTTCCATCGCGTCGTAAATCTCGCCGACGG
>JBDHSY010000484.1:0-2759 GCA_039808405.1 Xanthobacteraceae bacterium | reverse complement strand
ATTGTCCGCCGTGCCGCTGCCGCGTCCGCGCCCGGCCTCGGCGCCGGCTTCGGCGGAAGGGTCGGCCACGCCTGCCGCCGCATCGAAGCGTGAGCGCAAGGCACGGCCGCGCCGGGCCGCCGCGCGCCGTTCTCCGGCGTTGCCGTGGCCGCTGTCGCTGTTTCCAGCGCGCTGAAGGTCACAAAAAAAGCGCCGGTGAAGCGGCGCTTTTTTGGAACGGGACGGAAGACTTGCGTCAGAAGGTGCCGCCGCCACTGGTGTTGCCCTGCAGGGCGAGCTTGGGATTATAGGGCGAATCGCCCTGCTTCGGCTCCAGCACCACCACCACGGCGCCGGGCTTGACGCGGCTGTAGAGGTCGATGACGTCCTCGTTCAGCATGCGGATACAGCCCGAGGAGATCGAGGCGCCGATATATTCCGGCTGGTTGGTGCCGTGGATGCGGAACAGGGTGTCCTTGTTGCCCTGGTAGAGATAGAGCGCGCGGGCGCCCATCGGATTGCCCGGGCCGCCGGCGACGCGGGCCGGCAGGCCCTCGATGCGCTTGTGGATGTCGGCGGTCGGAATCCAGTCCGGCCACTCGCGCATGTTGCCGACGCGGGCGACGCCGGAGAACGCCAGCGCTTCCTCGCCGACGGTCACGCCGTAGCGGATCGCCTTGCCGCCGTCGAGCACGTAGTAAAGGTAGTGGTTGTCGGAATCGACCAGGATCGAGCCCGGCGTTTCCTTGCGGTGGTAATTGACGATGGCGCGGCGGTAGGGCTGCGGGACCGGCGAGTTGACGTAGCGGATCTTCGCCATCAGGTCCTTGTCGCGCGGCGTCATCGCGGCCTGCGAGGCCGGTTCGTAGACGGCGCTGGTCGAGACGGTCTGGCAACCTGCCAGCGCGATGCCGACGACGCTCAGGAGGCCAAGGCGGAAAAGAGGCGGGCGCATGTTCCGGGTTCCTGCGTGGACCCGGCATGCCAGGGGGATCGACAAGGATCACCCAGGCGCTGCCCGGTCGCGACCATATTGAGTGCGCAAATTATCCCCGATTTCGCCGGTAATTCCAGCGACGAAACGGTGATCTCGCTTTGCAGCATCATAGCTGTGGCATTTTTGTCGCAAGATGTGCGGTAAAGGTTCATTCCTTTGGAGCCGTTCCAGACCGCGGCGGGCCCCGTCACCGGCGCGTCATGAAAAAAGCCGCACGATCCAATCGCGAATCACGCCAAGCTGCCGCGCGCCCGCCCGTCACCGGAGTTGTTCTGATGCTGTCCGTCTTCGTCGCCGCGACCGGCGCGCTGCGCAAGGTCGATCCCGCAGGCGGCGCGCTGCCGTTGGAGGCGGTGTGGATCGACCTGAAGGCGCCGACGGCGGCCGAGGAGAAGCTGGTCGAGGACCTGATCGGCATCGAGGTGCCGACCCGCGAGGACATGCAGGAGATCGAGATCTCCAGCCGGCTCTATTCCGAGAACGGCGCCCGCTACATGACCGCGACGCTGATGTGCGGCGCCGACACGACATCGCCCCGCATCACGCCGGTGTCGTTCATCCTGGCGGCGCACCGGCTGGTGACCGTGCGCTACGACGAGCCGAAGGCGTTTCCGCTGGTGGCGGCCAAGCTCGGCCGCGCCTGTCCGCAGGCGCTGTCGGGCGACATGGTGATGCTCGACCTGCTCGACACCGTGATCGACCGCTGCGCCGACGTGCTCGAGCGTGCCGGCGCCGACGTCGATACCGTCAGCACGCAGGTGTTCGAGAGTTCGGCCGAGCGCGGCCATGCCCATACCTATTCGCAGATCCTGCGCACCATCGGCCGCAAGGGCGACCTGACCTCGAAGGTGCGCGAGAGCCTGGTGTCGATCGGCCGGCTGATCTCGTTCGTCACCGTCGAGAACGAGGGCACGCGCTGGAACAAGGAGCAGAAGGCGCAGCTCAAGACCTTGCAGCGCGACGTGCAGTCGCTGACCGACCACGCCTCCTACCTGTCGAACAAGATCACCTTCGTGCTCGATGCCATGCTCGGCGTCGTCAACCTCGAACAGAACAACATCATCAAATTGTTCTCGGTGATGGCGGTGGTCTTGATGCCGCCGACGCTGATCGCCTCGATCTACGGCATGAACTTCAGGCACATGCCCGAGCTGGAATGGACCTACGCCTATCCGGCCGCGTTGGGGGCGATGCTGCTCGCGGCGATCGGGCCGTACATGTTTTTCAAGTGGAAGAAGTGGCTGTAGGCAGGGCGTCCTGCCCACCTTCTCGTCATGGCCGGGCTTGTCCCGGCCATCCCGATTCATCATCCTCTGCTTATGCAGGATGCTTATCTCTATATCCTCGCCAGTCGCCCCGGTGGCGCACTGTACATTGGCGTAACCAGTAATCTGGTCCGGCGGATTGCCGAACACAGAGCGAAGCTGATTGACGGCCACACGAAGCGCTACAACGTCACGCGGCTGGTTTACTTCGAGGTTCACGCCACGATGCGCGACGCGATTCAGCGCGAAAAGAATCTCAAACACTGGCCGCGTGTGTGGAAGACGCGACTGATCGCGCAAGACAACGCGGCATGGCGTGATCTCTACGAGGATATCGCGACCTAGCGCCAGTTGCAGGGCGATTTGTCTGCCCGGATCGTCGGGATGGCCGGGACAAGCCCGGCCATGACGAACGAGATGAGCTATGCCAAGTGAACTTAGCCAAGTGAACTTAACCAAGTGAACTTAGCCGAGATCGCTGCGCGGATTGTAGGGCTTGGTCTCGCGCCACCGCGTCA
>JBDHSY010000483.1:0-2764 GCA_039808405.1 Xanthobacteraceae bacterium | reverse complement strand
TTCCGCCATTGCCGGCCGCTTCCCCACATATCGTTGCCGACGAAGTGCAGGCCTCGGCCATCGGGTCGCTCGCCGAGCGCAGCCTCACCAGCCGGCGGGCGGATCGCCGAACTGCTGGCGGCGGAGCTCAAGGTCAACGTCAATCAGCTGCGCACTCTTGGCGCGGAAGGCGACATCACCGGCGATGTGATCCGGCGTGCACTGCTCGGCAATCTCGAGCGCCTGCGCAAGGAAGCCGACGCGATGCCGGCCACCATTGGCGATGCCTTCACGCTTCTGGGTAATGCGGCGCTGCAGCTGGTTGGCCGCTGGGACAAGATGGCGGGAACGTCCGCTGCCGTCGCAGCCGCGATCATTCTGCTCGCCGACAATCTGGAGCATCTTGCCGCCATCGGCATCGCTTTTGCCGGCTTCGTGGCCGGACGCTGGGTGGTTGCCTTCGTTGCGGCACGGATTGCCACCTTCAGCCTGTCGGGTGCGCTGGCGTTGCTGCGCGGCGCCATCATCCGCACCGGCATCGGCGCACTGATCGTCGGCGCCGGCGAGCTAATCTACTGGTTCGGGCAGCTGGTCAAAGGCGCCGGCGGGTTTGGGCGCGCGCTCGAGCTGATGGGTAATCTGGCACGAGCCGTCTGGGACGGCATCAAGATCACGGCCAGCTCGTTTGTCGATGATTTCCGCGCGATCACGGCCAGCGTCGAGCAGCTCTGGCTCAAGCTGATGGCGTTCCTGTCCAACAAGTGGGCCGACTTTCTCGGTAGCATCGGTCCGACCGTCAACAAGGTCGCCGAGACCCTCGGGGCTGAGACGCGGATCGACTGGTTCGGGGCAAAGTCCCATTCCTCGATGCTCGATCACGCCGCCAGCAATTCCGGTGTGATGGCGGAGCGCCATCGTGAGCGTGCGATGGATACGCGGGCACACGCCTTTGATGCCGTCGGTCCTGCTGCGCAGGCGCTGGGCGATGCGGTGCGCAAAGCGGACAGTGCGGCCGCACTCGACGATGCCGCCAATGCAGCGGGCCGTGTCACCACTGCACTCGATGCGTCGGCGAATGCTGCAAAGAAAGCCGGCAAGGCGCACAAGAAAAGCGCGGAAGAAGCTGTCACCGGCTGGGCGGCAGTGGTCAAGAGCCTGGCCGATTACGCTGAAAAGGCCCGCGAGATCGGCGCCGATGTCGGCAAGACGCTGGTCGGTGCGTTCAAGAGCGCGGAGGATGCAGTTGGCGAATTCGTCAAGACCGGCAAGCTGAAGTTCGGCGATCTCATCACCTCGCTGATTGCTGATCTGGCCAAACTCGCGGCACGCCGCTTCATTCTCGGCCCGATCGCCAACGCTTTGTCTGGCGCCTTAGGCAGTCTCGGCAGCAGCCTCTTTGGCGTGCCGAGCCCGGCGACGGCTGCCGCGGGACTATTTGGATCTCCGATCTATCATTCCGGCGGCCTCGTCGGTGCGCCCGCTCCAAGCCGCATGATGCCGGCCATGGCTTTTGCTGGTGCGCCGCGGATGCATACCGGTGGTTGGGCAGGCCTTCGCCCCGATGAAGTGCCGGCCATCTTGCAACGAGGTGAACGGGTGCTGTCGAAGCGCGAGGCATCAGCCTCGGCACGCGGCGCATCCGCACCGAGCGTCAACGTCACCATCATGGCGCGCGATGTGGAAAGTTTTCGGCAATCGCGCACCCAGGTCGCCGCCGATATCGCCCGCGCAGTGTCGCTCGGCCGGCGCGGGCTCTGAGGCTCCAACATGGCGTTCCACGAGATCCGGTTTCCGGACGACATTTCGCGTGGCGCGCGCGGCGGGCCGCAGCGGCGCACGCAAGTTGTCGAGCTGGCTTCCGGCTACGAGGAGCGCAATGCCAGCTGGGCCAACTCTCGCCGCCGTTATGATGTCGCCTACGGTATCCGTCGCGCCGATGACCTTGCCGCCGTCGTCGCCTTCTTCGAGGCGCGCAATGGCCGGCTGCATGGCTTCCGCTTCAAGGATTGGGCCGATTACAAGTCCTGCCTGCCGTCGCAGATCCCTGCTGCCACCGATCAGGCGATCGGCGCCGGTGATGGCAGCACCAAAACATTCCAGCTGACGAAGCGCTACGCCTCCGACGCGCAGGCGTGGGTACGCATCATTACCAAGCCTGTTGCCGGCAGCGTAGCGATCGCGCTGAACGGCACACCAACGCCTTCCGGCTGGTCGGTCGATGCGGCCACCGGTCTCGTCACCTTCAGTGCAGCGCCAGCCGCAGGCGTCGCTATTACCGCCGGCTTTGCGTTCGACGTTCCCGCCCGCTTCGACACCGACACGCTCGATGTCACGCTCGATCTCGAGCGGCTCGGCTCGATCACCTCTATTCCCCTCGTGGAGATCCGACGATGAATGATGAGCCGGGCTTCATCACCGCGGTGCTGCGCGACCTTGCGGCATCGACGGCGGTGATCCTCGCCGCCTGGGGCGCGCTCGGTGGCGCCACCAACGCGCTGACCACCAAGATGCGGCTGCGCGATGCGCTGCGCCACATCCTGCTCGGCGGCATCATCGCCGCCGGCATGGGCAGCCTGTCGATGGCGCTGGTCACGCGATGGCTCGGCCTGCCGTCGGAGGCGATCCCGGCGGGAGGCGCGGCAGGCTCTGCCGCCTATCTGGTCGGCGTCTTCGGACCTGCCTTCATCGAGATGACGCTGGCGCGCCTGCGCAACAAGGGAGGCAACCGCGATGCGTGAGCTTCTGCGCCTTGCCCGTCAGCTTCGCTGCGACAGCCCCGATCCGA
>JBDHSY010000482.1:0-2771 GCA_039808405.1 Xanthobacteraceae bacterium | reverse complement strand
GCCTTTTGGGTCGGCCCTTTTCGTTGATCCCTGAAGGCAACCTATCGGACCCGCCATGCCCGCCGCGCCCAAAAGCTTCCTGATGATCTCGACCAAGATCGATCCTCACGTAGATGCCGTACTGGAACTGCTGGAGAAGCGCGGCGTCCCGTGCTTCCGGCTCAATACCGACCATTTACACGAGGAATACCGGCTCGCCATGACCGACGAGCCGACCGGCACGATCCGGATCGCCGACAAATGGGAGCGCGCTTGCGTGTTTCCCCACGAGGTACGCGCGGTATGGATGCGCAAGCCCGAGCCGTCGCTGCCGCCGCCCGGCGTTCACGACGAGGGCGTCGTCAACTACATCCGCGACGAGATGCGCGAACTGATGGGCTTTCTGCCGATGGACCCCCGCGTGCCGTGGATCAACAATCCCGACGACAACCGCCGCCACCAGCGCAAATTCCCGCAACTGCGGCTGGCGCGCAGCGTCGGCCTCAACGTGCCGCGCTCGATCATCACCAACGATCCGGCGGAGGCCGAAGCCTTCTTCGCCACCTGCCCGGACGGCGTGATCTGCAAGCCGATGCTGATGGGCAGCCATTACATCGAGGGCGAGCATCACGTCGCCTATACGCGGCCGGTGCCGCCCGGCGAATTCGCCGCGCTGAAACAGTCGATCGGCCTGTGCCCGACCTATCTGCAGGAGGCCATCGCCAAGGATCACGAGTTGCGCGTCACCATCATCGGCGAGGAACTGTTCTGCTGCCGGATCGACAGCCAGGGCGTGGCCGGCGCCGAGCAGGACTGGCGCGCGGTCGATACCATCAAGCTGCCGCACCGCATCGTGGCGCTGCCGCCGGCGATCGACGCGGCGCTGCGCAGCTACCTCAAGCAGTGCGGCCTGCGCTTCGGCGCCTTCGACCTGATCGTGACGCCGCAAGGCGACTACGTCTTTCTCGAACTCAACCCCAACGGCCAGTGGTACTGGATCGAGCTTGCCACCGGCGCGCCGATGGCCGACGCCATGGCCGACCTTCTACAACGGCCATGAGCGCAGACCGTGCGGCCGACCCCGCGGTCGCCTGGCTTGCGCTATTGTTCGCTCCCGGGGGGCATGGCCACATCCGCACCCTGCTGCGCGTGCTGCTCCGGCTCGGCTGGGCGCAGCGCCGCCGCATGGTGCCGGCGCTGGTCGCGGCGCTGGCCTTGAGCGCGCTGGCGCTGGTGCCCCCGGCGCTACTGGCCTATCTGATCGACGAGGCGTTTCCGGCCCGCGACGCCGTCGCGGTCGCCGCCATCGGCGCGGCGCTGGCCACAGCCGCGCTGACCGACGCGGGCACGGCTTTTGCCCGCCGCCTGCTCGCCGCTATCGCCGGGCTCGACATGCGCCGCGCCGTGCTGGAGCCGGCCTTCGCCACGGTGTTGCGGCTGCCGGCGGACCGCAAGGAAGTTCGCGACCAGGGACTGCTCGGGCGGACCTTCGAGGAGGTCGAACGGCTGACGCAGGGCGCGACCGAAGGTCTGCTCGAACTGGCGCTGGGGCTCGGCACCATCGCCGTACTGGCGGCGGCGATGCTGGCCGTCAATCCGCTGGTCGGCGCGACGGTCATCGCCATCGTGGCGCTGCTTGCGGCGGTGCACGTGGCGCTTGCCCGGGTCCTGCGCAGCCGCGAGGCGAGATGGTTCACCGCTCGCAGCCATTACTGGGCGCATCTCGTCGAGGCCATCGCCTATGCCGCAACGCTGCGCTTCAATTCCGCCCATGGCTTCGCCGAACGCCGCTTCGGCGAACGGCTCGACCGCGACCTCGATGCCCATATCGCCGTGGTTCGGCTTTCGGCCGCGCTCGACGCCCTCGGCCGGCTGGCTGGCGGCCTGATCACCGCGGCAATCGCGCTGTTCGGCGGTCTCCAGGTGATCCATGGCAACATGAGCATCGGCGACTTCGTGTTGTTCCTCTCCGTCGGCAGTTCGCTGTCGGTGCCGGTGCTCGGACTGGTCAAAACCTTCGATGATTTTCAGGCCATGACGATCTCGGTGGCGCGGCTCGGCGACCTCGCCGCCGGCCCGCACGAGGCGCTTGCAGGTCCCACGGCGGCAACGCCAATAGGGCCCGCGACGCTGGCCGCATCCAGCATCAGCTTCCGCTACGACCCGACGAGCCGGCCGGTGCTCGACGGCCTGTCGTTTACGCTGTCGCCCGGCGAGAAGGTGGCCGTGATGGGGCCGAGCGGCATCGGCAAGAGCACGCTGGCGAGCCTGCTGTTCGGTGCGCGCCGGCCGAACGGCGGCAGCCTCACGCTCGGCGGCCGGCCCATCGCCGCGATGCCGCTCGGGCAGTTGCGGCGGCACATCGTCGTGGTGCCGCACGAGATCGACATCTTCACCGGCACCGTGACCGAGAACATGACCATCGGCCTGTGCGCCTTCGATGCGGCGAAGGTGCGCGAGGCAGCGAGGATCGCCAGCCTCGATGCCGAGATCATGGCGCTGCCGCAGGGCTACGATACGCTGCTCGGCCAAGGCGGCGTCGACCTGTCGGCCGGGCAGAAGCAGCGGCTCGGCATCGTCCGCGCGCTGCTGCTCGCCCCCGATATCCTGATCCTCGACGAGAGCACGTCCTCGCTCGACGCGGCGACCGAGGCGCGCGTGCTCGAGGCGCTGCTCGCGGCCTTCGCCGCCACCACGATCATCGCCATCACCCACCGCGCAAGCGTCGCGCAGCGGATGCAGCGCACGATTCAGATCGCCTGATCCGCACAGCCGAGGTCCGCACGACAGGC
>JBDHSY010000481.1:0-2783 GCA_039808405.1 Xanthobacteraceae bacterium | reverse complement strand
TCTTCGGCCTCTCGGGCACCGGCAAGACCACGCTGTCGGCCGACCCGAACCGCACCCTGATCGGCGACGACGAGCACGGCTGGAGCGACGACGGCATCTTCAATTTCGAGGGCGGCTGCTACGCCAAGTGCATCCGGCTGTCCGGCGAGGCGGAGCCCGCGATCTACGCGGCCAGCAAGCGCTTCGGCACCGTGCTGGAGAACGTCGTGCTCGACGGCCACACCCGCGCGCCGGACTTCGACGACGGCTCCAAGACCGAGAACACCCGCTCCGCCTACCCGCTCGATTTCATCCCCAACGCCTCGCGCACCGGGCGCGCGCCGCAGCCGAAGAACCTGGTGATGCTGGCCGCCGACGCCTTCGGCGTGCTGCCGCCGATCGCCAAGCTGACCCCGGCGCAGGCGATGTACCATTTCCTGTCCGGCTACACCGCCAAGGTGGCCGGCACCGAGCGCGGCGTCACCGAGCCGCAGCCGGAATTTTCCGCCTGCTTCGGCGCGCCGTTCATGCCGCGCCATCCGTCCGACTACGGCAACCTGCTGCGCGAACTGATCGCCCGCCACAACGTCGATTGCTGGCTGGTCAACACCGGCTGGACCGGCGGCAAGTTCGGCGTCGGCAACCGCATGCCGATCAAGGTGACGCGCGCGCTGCTGACCTCGGCGCTCGACGGCTCGCTGCGCAACGTCGCCTTCCGCACCGACAGGTATTTCGGCTTCGCCGTGCCGACCGCGGTGCCAGGCATCGATTCGACGATTCTCGATCCGGTCGAGACCTGGGCCGACAAGGCCGAGTTCGACAAGACCGCGCGCGCCCTCGTCGGCATGTTCCAGAAGAACTTTGCCAAGTTCGAGGATCACGTCGATGCCGACGTCAAGGCGGCGGCGCCCGAGGTCAAGCTCGCGGCCGAATAAGCCCGACAGACGAAGGCCGGGCAAAGCCCGGCCTGACGACGATTGGAATGCCGCGCCGATCATCACCGGCGCGGCTCTTTTTTATGCGCGGATCACTGCAACAGCTTCCACTTGCCGTCCTTGACGGTGATCATGACGCGGCCGCGCTCGTCGAAGCCGGAGTGGTCCTCCGGCGTCATGTTGTAGACACCCTGGGTGCCGACCAGCTCCTTGGTCTTCTCCAGCGCATCGCGCAAGGCGGCGCGGAATTCCTTGGTGCCCGGCTTGCCCGCCTTGGCCGCCTCCGGCACCGCGGCCTGCAACAGCAGACCGGCGTCGTAGACGTTGGCGCCGAAGGTCGCCGGGATTTCGCCGTACAGCTTCTTGTAGGCGTCGATATAGGCGGTCGCGACCTTCTTGGACGGGTTGCTGTCGGGAATCTCGTCGATCACCAGCATCAGGCTGGCGGCGAGGATGGTGCCCTCCACCTTCTTGCCGCCGAGCTTGAGGAAGGCCGGCGCCGCCGCGCCATGGGTCTGGTAGATCTTGCCCTTGTAGCCCTGATCGACCAGCGTGGTGTGCGGCAAAATGGTCGAGCCGCCGGCGGCCGCGACCAGCACCGCGTCCGGGTTCTGGCCGACCAGCTTGAGCGTCTGCGCCATCACCGAGGTATCGACGCGCTGATAGCGCTCGGTGGAGGAAATCTTGATGCCGGCCTTCTCGGCGATGGCGGTGAAGGTTTTCACCCAGTTCTCGCCGAACGGATCGTTGACCGCGATGATGCCGACGGTTTTCACCCCGGTTTTGGTCATGTGATCGACCAGCGCCTTGGCGATGATGTCGTCGTTCTGCGTGGTCTTGAACACCCACTTCTTCTTGTCGTCCATCGGCAGCACCGCGGCCGCGGTGCCGACCGGCGCCAGCAGCGGCGTGCCGGCCTCGGCGATGAACCCGATGATGCCCATGGCGTTCGGCGAGCCCGACGGGCCGATGATGGCATCGACGTTGTCGGTCAACAGCTTCTTGACGGCCTGCGCGGTCTGCGTCGGGTCGGAGGCGTCGTCGAGCACGGTGTATTCGACGCTGATGTCGCCGATCTTCTGCGGCAGCAGCGCGGCGGTATTTTTCTGCGGGATGCCGACCACCGAGATCGGGCCGGTCGAGGACGGGATCAGCCCGACCTTCATCTGCGCGTCCGCCGCGGTCGGCGCCAGGCCCGCAACCGCGAAAGCCGCCGCCGCGGCAAATGCCAGAACTCTGCTCATGGACTTTTCCCCTCTCGTTGCCGGCTCGTTCGATCCATCGCACGCCATAGCGCATGCCGGCCCTGTTTGCTCATTTATTATAGACATAAAGGATTTGGCCGGTCAGCCGCCCCTGCGCCGATTTTTTGCTTTACGCTGCGCGACAGGTTGCGCTTTATGCCCGCCGGACCACGGCGGCTGAGTCAAGGGGGGCGGAGAGACCGCATGCGGGTGGGCAGCAACGAGCGGGCGGCAATGCTGCGCCGTCACGGCCGGGGCCGGGCGTGACCGCCTTCATCGCCGGCTATCTGGTCCAGGACGGGCTGGCCAGCGGCGCGCTCTACACCCTGCTGGCGCTGGCCATCGTGCTGGTGTTCGCGCTGACCCGCGTGGTGCTGATCCCGCAGGGCGAATTCGTGTCCTATGCGGCGCTGACCTATGCGCTGCTGGTCGAGCGCAAGACGCCGGGCACCATCCTGATCCTGCTGCTGCTGATCGTGCTCACCATCGCGGTCGAAACCGGCCGCGGCCTGCTGCGCGGCGGCTTGCGGACCCGTCTCACCGCGGCGCTGCGCGCCAGCCTGCTGCCGCTCGCCGCCGCGGCGCTGGCCTACGGCGCGAGCCTCATAGCGCTGCCGGCAATCGA
>JBDHSY010000480.1:0-2792 GCA_039808405.1 Xanthobacteraceae bacterium | reverse complement strand
ATGAGGCCGATGATCGACAGGATGTTCAACTCATAGCCCAGCCAGTAGAGCGCCAGCAGCGCGCCGACGCCGGCCGAGGGCAGCGTCGACAGGATGGTGATCGGGTGGATGTAGCTCTCGTAGAGCACGCCGAGCACGATGTAGATCGCGACGATGGCGGCGAGGATCAGCCAGGGCTGGCCGGCCAGCGACTTCTGGAATTCGGCGGCATCGCCTGAATAGAGCCCGATGATCGAGCCCGGCATGCCGATGCGGGTCTCCGCATTGGCGACCGCCGCGACCGCCTCGCCGAGCGAGGCGCCGGGCGCAAGATTGAAAGAGATGGTGTTGGCGGGAAACTGCGCCTGATGCGCGATCGCCAGCGGCGCGGTGGTGCGCGTCAGGCTCGCCACCGCCGCGAGCGGCACCTGCGCGCCGTCGGCGCCCGGCACGTACAATAGCGACAGGATCGAAGGATCACGCTGGTATTCGGGCAGTGCCTCCAGCACCACGCGGTACTGGTTGGCCTGCCCGTAGATGGTCGAGACCTGACGCTGGCCGAAGGAATCGTTCAGCGTATCGTTGACCGCCTGCACCGACACGCCAAGCTGGCCGGCGCGCTGGCGGTCGATGTCGAGGCGGGCGCGCAGGCCGCGCTCCTGCGCCTCGGAGGAGACGTCGCGGAACAGGGCGTCGCGGCGCAGTTCGCCGACCAGCCGCTCCGACCATTGCGACAGCGCCTCGGCGTCGGTCGCGGTCATGGTGTACTGGTACTGCGAACGGCTCGAGCGCGTGCTGATCTGGATGTCCTGCACCGGCTGGAAGTACACCGTCATGCCGGGGATCGCGGCGACGCGGCGCTTGAGCCGTTCGAGCACGGCGAGCACGTCGTCGGAGCGCTCGCCGCGCTGGGTCAGCGTCACCACGATGCGGCCGACATTGAGCGTCGGGTTGACCGAGCCCGAGCCGATCACCGAGACCACGCCGGTCACCTCCGGGTCGGCGCGGATGGCGTCGGCGACCTCGGCCTGCCGCTTCTGCATTTCCGCAAACGACACGTCCGGCCCGGCCTCGGTCACGGCGGTGATCGCCGCGGTGTCCTGCAACGGCAAAAACCCCTTCGGCGCGACCACGTAGAGCGCGACCGTGACGCCGATGGTGGCGAGCGTCAGCACCAGCGTCGCGCGCTGGTGGCGCAGCACCCACAACAGCGTGCGGTGATAGGCCTCGCCCATGCGGTCGATCCAGCCGGTCAGCGCCGCCAGCCCCGGCACCTGCCGCTCCTCGCCGGCATGCTTCAGCAGCCGCGAGCACATCATCGGCGTCAGCGTCAGCGAGACGATGGCGGAGGTGACGACGGCAATGGTCAGCGTCAGCGCGAATTCGCGGAACATGCGGCCGACCAGCCCCGACATGAACAGGAGCGGAATGAACACCGCGATCAGCGACACGGTGAGCGAGATCACCGTGAAGCCGATCTCGCGCGCGCCCTTGAGCGCCGCCGCCATGGCGCCGTCGCCCTTCTCCATATGGCGCACGATGTTCTCGATCATGACGATGGCATCGTCGACCACGAAGCCGGTGCCGATGGTCAGCGCCATCAGGGACAGGTTGTCGAGGCTGAAGCCGGCGAACCACATCACCCCGAAGCTGGTGACCAGCGACAACGGCAGCGCGACGCCGGCGATCAGCGTGGCGCGCAGCGAGCGCAGGAACAACAGCACCACCAGCGTCACCAGGATGACGGCGAGCACCAGCGTGAACTGCACGTCGTGCACCGAGGCGCGGATGGTGACGGTGCGGTCCGAGACGACGGTGAGCTTGACGCCGGCCGGCACCGCGCGCTGCAACCGCGGGATCTCGGCGGAAATCTGCCGCACCACCTCGATGACGTTGGCGCCGGGCTGGCGCTGGATATCGACGATGACGGCCGGCGTTCCGTTGTACCAGCCGCCGGTCTTGTCGTTTTCGAGGCCGTCGACGATGCGCGCGACGTCGCCGATGGTCACCGGGGCGCCGTTGCGGTAGGCGACGACGATCGGTTTGTAGGCCTCCGCCGCCAGCACCTGGTCGTTGGCGGCAATGGTGTAGGACTGCTGCGCGCCGTCGAGCGAGCCCTTCGGCCCGGAGACGTTGGCGCCGGCGATCGCCGTGCGCAGCGTCTCCATGCCGATGCCGTAGGCGGCGAGCCGCGCGAGGTCGGCCTGCACGCGCACCGCGGGCTTCAGCCCGCCGAGCACCGAGACGCGGCCGACACCGGTGATCTGCGACAGCCGCGGCGTCAGGATGGTGTCGGCGAGGTCGCTCATGGCGCGCAGCGACACGGTGGGGGAGGTCAGCGCCAGCGTCATCACCGGCGCATCGGCCGGGTTCACCTTGGCGTAGGTCGGCGGATACGGCAGGTCGCGCGGCAGCGTGCCGGCGGCGGCGTTGATCGCCGCCTGCACGTCCTGCGTCGCGCCGTCGATGTCGCGGCCGAGGTCGAACTGCAACGCGATCTGGCTGACGCCGAACGAACTGGTGGAGTTCATCGACGACAGCGCCGGGATCTGCCCGAGCTGGCGTTCCAGCGGCGCGGTGACCAGCGAGGCGACCACATCGGCGCTGGCACCGGGCAACTGCGTCGTCACCTGCACGGTGGGAAAATCGACCTGCGGCAGCGCCGACACCGGCAGGTTCCAGTAGCCGAGCGCGCCGCCGATCAGCAGCGCGATGCCGAGCAGCACGGTGGCGATCGGGCGGCGAATGAACGGCTCGGAAACGCTCATGGTCGCGTCCACCAGCAGCGGAGGACCCCGGACCACCATCCGCTT
>JBDHSY010000479.1:0-2804 GCA_039808405.1 Xanthobacteraceae bacterium | reverse complement strand
GCGCTTGGCGAGCACGCCATCTTCGCTCTCCACCAGCGCGAAGCCGCGGTCGAGCACCGATTTCACCGAAAGCGAGTCCACCAGCCTGGTTGCCTGACCGAGGCGTGTGCGCCGTTCGGCCAGAATGGCGTCGACGGTTCTCGGCAGGCGCAAAGCGAGCCGCTCCAAGACCCGGCGGTTGTCGGTGTTGCGCCGGGCGAAGGGCTCGACGGTCAACCGTCGCGCCGCCGTGTCGAGCCGCAGCCTGCGCCGCTCGAAATAGACACCGGCGCATCGCGGCAGCTGTGCCGCCGTCCGCGCCAGATGCCGGCGCGCCTCCGCGATGCCGCGCTCCAGCGTCGCCGGCGAGAGGCGTATCGCGGCAAGACGCGCACGCCGCCGTTCCGCGCCGACCGCCGCCGCGCGGTAGAGCCGCCCGCCGACCTCGTCGAAGTGCCGGCGCGGCAGGGCGAAGAGCTGGTCGGGCGAGGGGAGGGCGCGTGCAGCACTTCTGAGCGCCTGCCTCTTCCGGTCGATATTGCGCGAGGAACAAGCGCGCAGCCGCGCGCCGAGCGAGGCGAGCGTCGCTTCCAGCTCGGCCTTCACCGGCACCGCCATTTCCGCTGCGCCCGTCGGCGTCGGTGCTCGAATGTCTGCGGCGAGGTCGATCAGCGTCCAGTCGGTCTCGTGGCCCACCGCGGAGATCACCGGGATATCGGATGCGGCGACGGCGCGCACCACCGCCTCGTCGTTGAAGCCCCACAGATCCTCCAGGCTGCCGCCGCCGCGCGCGACGATGATCACGTCGGGCCGTGCAATCCCGCCGTCATCCGCCAGCGCGTTGAAGCCAGCGACCGCGTTCGCCACCTCCGCGCCGGTCGTCTCGCCCTGCACGCGCACCGGCCAGACGATCACATGCAGCGGAAAGCGATCCGAGATGCGGTGGATGATGTCGCGGATCACGGCGCCGGTCGGTGACGTGACCACGCCGATGACGCTGGGCAGATAAGGCAGCAGCTGC
The DNA here is from genome assembly GCA_039808405.1 of Xanthobacteraceae bacterium. Lineage (GTDB taxonomy): Bacteria > Pseudomonadota > Alphaproteobacteria > Rhizobiales > Xanthobacteraceae > PRO6. The sequence goes on along the minus strand of JBDHSY010000479.1, from coordinate 1,804 downwards.
TTGCGGCCCGCGTCGAACAGGCCTTCGGCAGCGAGCCTGCGCTTGCGCTCCTCCAGCAGCGCCATCAGCGCGCCCGCGCCGGCGGGTTCGAGATTGTCGATGACGATCTGGTATTTCGAAGAGCCGGGATAGGTCGTGAGCTTGCCGGTGGCGATTACCTCCATGCCCTCTTCGGGCCGGAATTTGAGCTTGCTGAACGTCCCCTTCCAGACGACAGCCTCGATGCGCGAGCGGTCGTCCTTTAGCGAGAAATAGGCGTGGCCGGAGGAATGCGGGCCGCGATATCCGGAAATCTCGCCGCGCACCCGCACATTGCCGAACGCGTCCTCGACCGTGCGCTTGAGCGCGATCGAGATCTCGCTGACGGAATATTCGTGGGCGTTGGTCGGGGAATCGATGGTCTCGTCCATGACCGACACTGATCCGCAAAGCCGCCGCCGCAGTCAAGAACACGACGGGAACGAGGGTTGACGGCTGGCAGAAACCAAAGGCAAATCTGCGCCTCGCCAGGGAGAGAAGCATGCCCGACAAACCCAGCCTGACACTGCGCCGCCGTTTCGCCGCCGTGCCGCGGCTGGTCTACCGCGCCTGGACCGATCCGGCGATGATCGTCATGTGGTGGGGGCCGACCGGCGCGAAGACTCTCTCGGCCGAAACCGATCCGCGTCCCGGCGGCCGCTATCACGTCGTCTTCACCACCCCCGACGGCGAGGTTCACGACGTCAGCGGCGAATACCGGGAGGCCGAGGAATACACGGTGCTTTCCTTCGGCTGGATGTGGCGCACGCTTCCCGACCGCGCCTCCTTCGTGCGACTGACCTTTGTCGACGACGGGAAGGGCGGCACGGAGTTCACCATGCATCACGGCCAGTTCTACGACGAAGCCGCGCGCGACCGTCACATCTGGGGCTGGACCGGCGCGCTGGACAAGCTGGAGGCGCTGATGGCGGACATGGGCGACGCTACCACCCCGGCATGACCTGCCCCGGACGCAGCCGCTTGCTGCGCACGCCGTTCAGCGCGGCGAAGTCGAAGGCATGCTCGTCGGCTGTCGGCGCGGTGATGTTGTCGAGGCTTTCCGTGATGTGGCGCGCCACCGCGTCGATGAGCTCGCGCTGGCCGGTGTGGCCGCGCAGGATGCCGATCCGGCAGTCGGGCAGGGGAGCGAAGCCGTCCGCCTCGCCCAGCACGCGCATGCCCGGGCGCAACGCGCATTCGGGCAGCACGGAGACGGCAAGTCCCGACAGCACGCTGGCGATGATCACGGTCGCCGACCAGGAGGTGAACAGCACGCGGTGCTCCCGCCCGGAGCGCTGAAGTGCTTCGGTCGCCGCGCGGCGCCATTGGCACGTCGGCCGTCCGACCGCGAGCGGCACCACCGGTTCCTCGTGGATGGAATGGCTCGCCGAGGTGACCCAGAGCAGGGGCTCGCGACGTACGATCTCGGTGACGTTGACATCGTCGCACTGCGTCACCAGCGCGAGGTCGAGTTGGCCGCGGCGCACCAGCTCGGCGAGGTTTATCGTCGGTTCGCAGATGACCGACATCTCGATGCGCGGGTTGGAGCGCGCGAAACGACCCATGATCTCGGGCAGGAACCGGTCGGCATAGTCGTCCGGCGTGCCGATTCGCACCTGCCCTTCGAGCTGGGATTCGTCGAAGGCGGCCATCGTCTCCCGGCTCAGCCTGAGAAGCCGGCGGGCATAGGTCAGCAGGCGTTCGCCCTCCTCGGTAAGGCGGTTGGTGCGGCCGTCCTTCTCGAACAGCGGCTTGCCGATGCGCTCCTCGAGCCGGCGCATCTGCA
>JBDHSY010000478.1:0-2806 GCA_039808405.1 Xanthobacteraceae bacterium | reverse complement strand
GTCAGCGGGCAGTTGAGATAGTCGGCGCCGGTGCCGCCGGGGCCGGCCTTGTCGTAGCGCGACTGGAACCAGGCGATCTCCATGTCGATGCTGTCGCGATGGACGATCGGCGCGATGGCGTCGAAGAAGGCAAGCTGGCCTTCGCCGGTCAGCCCGGTGACGGCGCCGGCCAGCGCCGGCGAGGTGAGGGGACCGGTCGCGACGATGACGCTGGCCCAGTCGTCGGGCGGCAGCCCGGCCACTTCCTCGCGGCGGATCTCGATCAGCGGATGGGAGGCGAGCGCCGCGCCGACGGCGGCGGAAAAGCCATCGCGATCCACCGCCAGCGCGCCGCCGGCCGGCACCTGGTGGCGGTCGGCCGCCTGCATCACCAGCGAACCGAGCCGGCGCAGTTCGGCGTGCAGCAGGCCGACGGCATTGTTGGCGGCGTCGTCGGAGCGGAACGAATTGGAGCACACCAGTTCGGCAAGGCCGTCGGTGCGGTGGGCCTCCGTCATCCGCCGGGGTCGCATCTCGTGCAGCACCACGCGGACGCCGCGCCGCGCGATCTGCCAGGCGGCCTCGGAGCCGGCGAGGCCGCCGCCGACGATGTGAACAGGGTGGAGCGCAGGAGAAGAGGCTGTCGTCATGACGGGTGACGTAAAGGGCCGCCGCGGTGCGCGCAACCGCCAAGTCGACCTCACGTCACGGGGCGTGCTTCACGCCTCGCGCCTTGCACGCCCGAGGAACTGCGCAACCGGCGGGCCATGTTAAGGACGGAAACGCAAAAACGCCCGCGGGTCGCGCGGGCGTTTGCGTAGTCGGTAGAGTGGTCCGTCAGCCGGTGTAGGCGCCAGACGCAACGCGCGGAATGTCAGAGCGGTCGATGCCGATGTCGGCGAGTTCACGATCGCTGAGCTGGTTCAGTTCGGCGAGGTTGCGCTGATAATCACGATACGCCCGGATCGCGCGGATGATCGACAGCAACATGGTGGTTCTCCTTCAAGATCGATTCGGCTTTGTTCCAAGCCTCATCGTTGAAATGAATATAGCTGACTATATCGCAGTGCAGTAGTTCATTTGTTGCGGTGCAGCTATGTTCTAATTGCATGGCGTAGCGGACAAATGCCCCTGCCGCGGAAGGATCGCACTGTCGGGCGTCGGCGGGAGCGGGGTCCGCGTGCCGGCCCGGGTTCGTTCTTAAAATTCATATAATCTCAATATGTTTGTCATCAAGCAGGCGTCCCTTCGGTGCCGCCGGGGGTTTTCCCAAATGCGATGGCATTTCGAAGGTTGATATGCGTCAAATACATGGATGAATAGATATTCACTTCAAGAATCAAGCTGCCGGAGAAACTTTATTGCCCGCACCGGGGCGCGGGCAATAGTCGGGAGCCTTCAGGTGGAACCGGCCGTTCTCAGCTTCTGTCGCGGCCCCACGGAAACAACGCCGCAGGGAAATCGGCCGCATAGCGGCGGCCCCTGGCCGGCGGCGGGGGCATCTGGTAGGGCCGTGCGGCCGGCTCCACCGCCCGGCGGTAGAGGTGCCAGGTGGCGTGGCCGAGCAGCGGCAGCACCACGGCGAGCCCGACGAACGCCGGCAGCGAGCCGAGCACCAGCAGCGCCGCGACGATCAGGCCCCACTGGGCGACGACCACCGGATTCCTGGCGACGACGCGCAGCGACGTCAGGATCGCATCGGTGACGCCGGCATGCCGGTCGAGCATCAGGGGAAACGCGACCATGCTGATGCACAGCGCGACCACGGCGAACAGAAAGCCGACGCCGCAGCCGATGGCGATCAGCCAGAAGCCTTCTTGCGTCGTCAGCACGCGGCCGATGAAGTCCGGAATCGTCGCCGCCGGCGCGTAGCCGAACGTGGCGACGTAAATCGCCTGCGCGGCTGCGACCCAGACGACGAACAGCGTCAACAGCAGCACGCCCAAGCCGAGCATGGCGCCGAACGACGGCGCGCGCAGCACCGACATGGCATCCCATACCGAGGGGCTTTCGCCGCGCTCGCGGCGGCGGCTCAGTTCGTAAAGACCGAGCGCCGCGAACGGCCCGACCAGCGCAAAGCCGGCGGCGATCGGAAACAGCAGCGGCAGCACCGAATAGCCGAGCGCGGCGCGCGCCAGAGCCACGCCGAGCACGGGGTAGATGATGCAAAGTACGATGGCGTGACTTGGCATCGCCTTGAAGTCGTCCCAACCGCGCCGCAGCGCCTCGCGCAGGTCGTTCGTCGTCAGCCGCCGCACGTTGGGGGCGGTTTCGATCTGCGGCAGCGTCGCGGGAGGAGGATGATTTTGCGTGGAGTTTGCGTGGTCGGCGATCGATGCAGCCATGGCGTTCTCCCTGAGCAGTTCTCAAGGCGGCGCCACGCGGGCGAGCCGCCCGGAGAAGCGATCACGATCAGGCCGATCGGCTGGGCAACAGACCGAGGCTGTCGCGAACCCTGTGGAATACTAAACCAGTTTCGCCGGAACGGCGACCTTTCATTGAACCTTGCGCGTGCCCGGACCACTTAACGGTGGTCGTCGTGCCGCGGCGGAACTTTTTGCCTTGCATGGCTTTACCAACAGCCTGTCGGGAAAGAGGTTGCGCGGCCGGCGGTTATGCCGGCGTCACGTTACGGTGACAGCGGGGCATGCGGGCGCTATCGTTCGTGACGGTCGATTGTTGGCCGTCCGACGTCAACGTGACGATGCCGGCCCCCGCGCGCGGGTGGGCGATGTCGTATGTTTTCAACTGGGAGCGGCACAATGAGCATTTTCGGAAAGATCATGGGCGCGATCTTCGGCACCTCGGCCAGCGCGGAGGCGGCGTC
>JBDHSY010000477.1:0-2822 GCA_039808405.1 Xanthobacteraceae bacterium | reverse complement strand
CGCGCGCGCGCATGATGCCGGCCACCTCGCCCTTCACCTCGCCGCCAGCGGCCCCGACGCCATGCAGGCCGACATCTGCGGCATCGCGCTCGCGGTCGCGCCGAACGAGGCCGCCTACCTGCCGCTCGGCCACCGCCAGGGCGGCGAGAGCGCCGGCCTGTTCGGCGACGGCCTCGCCGCCGACCAGATCGAGGCCGCCGCGGCGCTCGCGGCCCTCAAGCCGCTGATCGAGACCGAGGGCGTGCTCAAGATCGGCCACAACCTGAAGACCGATACGCTGCTGCTCGCCCGGCACGGCATCGCACTCAACGCGGCCGACGACACGCTGCTGATGGCCTACGTGCTCGACGCCGGCCGCGCCGATCACGACCTCGCGGCACTGGCCGCGACCGTGCTCGGCCACAACATGACCGCGCTCGGCGATCTCGTCGGCAGCGGCAAGGCCCGCATCGGCTTCGCACAGACGGCGATCGACGCGGCGGCGCCCTATGCCACCGAGCGCGCCGACGCGGCGCTGCGGCTGTGGCAGGTTCTCAAGGCCCGCCTCGTCGCCGAGCGCATGACGACCGTGTACGAGACGCTGGAGCGCCCGATGGCCGGCGTGCTGGCGCGCATGGAACGCCGCGGCATCGCCATCGACCGCCAGACGCTGGCGCGGCTGTCCGGCGAGTTCGCGCAGACCGCGGCGCGCGTCGAGGCCGAGATCCAGCAACTGGCGGGCGAGCCGGTCAATCCCGGCAGCCCGAAGCAGCTCGGCGACATCATGTTCGGCAAGATGAACCTGTCGGGCGGAGCCAAGACCAAGACCGGAGCATGGTCCACCTCCGCGCAGGTGCTCGAGGAACTGGCCGAAGCCGGCCACGAGTTTCCGAAAAAGATTCTGGAATGGCGGCAGGTGTCGAAACTGAAATCGACCTACACCGACGCGCTGCCCTTGTTTGTCAATCCCGAGACCGACCGCATCCACACCTCCTACGCGCTGGCCGCGACGACGACGGGGCGGCTCGCCTCCTCCGAACCCAACTTGCAGAACATCCCGGTGCGCACCGAGGACGGCCGCAAGATCCGCCGCGCGTTCGTCGCAACGCAGGGCCACAAGCTGGTGTCGGCCGACTACTCGCAGATCGAGTTGCGGCTGCTGGCCGAGATCGCCGACATCCCCGCGCTGCGACAGGCGTTTCGCGACGGGCTCGACATCCATGCCATGACGGCGTCGGAAATGTTCGGGGTGCCGATCGAGGGCATGCCGGGCGAGGTGCGCCGCCGCGCCAAGGCGATCAATTTCGGCATCATCTACGGCATCTCGGCATTCGGCCTCGCCAACCAGCTCGGCATCGGCCGCGAGGAAGCCGGCGCCTACATCAAGAAATACTTCGAGCGCTTTCCCGGCATCCGCGCCTACATGGACGAAACGCGCGAGTTCTGCCGCAGCCACGGCTACGTGACGACACTGTTCGGGCGCAAGTGTCATTATCCCGACATCAAGGCATCCAATCCTTCGCTGCGCGCCTTCAACGAGCGCGCGGCCATCAATGCCCGCCTGCAGGGCACGGCGGCCGACATCATCCGGCGCGCCATGATCCGCATGGACGCGGCGCTCGTGGAGGCAAAGCTGTCGGCGACCATGCTGTTGCAGGTGCACGACGAACTGGTGTTCGAGGTGCCCGACAAGGAGGTGGCGGCGACGCTGCCGGTGGTCGAGCGGGTGATGCGGGACGCGCCGTTCCCGGCGGTGGCGCTGACGGTGCCGCTTGCCGTCGAGGCGCGGGCGGCCGGCAACTGGGAGGAAGCGCATTAGGGAACGGCATGCGGCAAGCGTCCGGGATACGGAAACCAAACGGCCACCGCTCGCGCACACGTCAATTTTCGCGAGCCGCCTTCCATGACAGGATGACGCGGCGGCTCACGCCACAGGAGCGACCATGAGCAATGCTTTCGTGTCCGATCTTCTCGCCTCGATCACCGAGCGCGGCCGGGCGCTGTTGCGGCTGCCGCCGGCGCCGGTCGATCCCGACAAGCGCGCCGCCGACCTGATCGAGCTCAGCGAGAAACTGCTGACCGGCCACGGCGAGGCGTCCGGCACCGCCACCGCCCGCGCCGTGCTCGACCGCTACCAGGCGCTCGACGCCGGTGGCCGCATCACTTTCTTCGAAGCGCTGGCGCGCGACTTCGGCCCCGATACCGAGCGGCTGGCGGGGGCGATCGCTGCGTGGCAGACCGCCCCCGACGGCGATACCGGCGAACTGCATCTCGCCTCCGAGCCGCGCCGGCAGGAACTGTTCCGCCGGCTCAACCGCGCGCCCGGCGGCACCGCGGCGCTGGTGGCGATGCGCGCCGATCTCATCGACCTGATCCCGCAGCACCGCGATCTCGCCGCGGTGGACCGCGACCTCGTGCACCTGTTCGGATCGTGGTTCAACCGCGGGTTCCTGGTGCTGCGCCGGATCGACTGGTCAACGCCGGCCAACATCCTGGAAAAGGTCATCCGCTACGAGGCGGTGCACCAGATTCACGACTGGGACGACCTGCGCCGCCGCATCGATCCGGTGGACCGGCGCTGCTACGCCTTCTTTCACCCCGCGCTGACCGACGAACCGTTGATCTTCGTCGAGGTGGCGCTGACCGAAGCCATTCCGTCGGCCATCGCGCCCCTGCTCGCCGAGGACCGCGAACCGGTCGCCGTGGCCAATGCCCGCACCGCGGTGTTCTATTCGATCTCCAACTGCCAGCGCGGGCTGGCGCGCATCTCCTTCGGCAACTTCCTGATCAAGCAGGTGGTCGAGGAACTGCGCCGCGAACTGCCGAAGCTCGACACCTTCGTG
>JBDHSY010000476.1:0-2841 GCA_039808405.1 Xanthobacteraceae bacterium | reverse complement strand
CGCCACGTCCAGCGCATCGAAAATCCGGCTCCGCCTTGCCAACCAGCAAACTGAGCCGAACAAAACCACACCCACGATCATCCCGAATGCAATTCCGGAGATCGCGACCAAACTCATCCCGCCACCGGCCCCCAGCCCGTCAGCTGCAGGACCAGCGCCACGATCACGACGCAGGCGAGCGAGAGCGGCAGGAAGACCTTCCAGCCCAGGCGCATCAGCTGGTCGTAGCGGTAGCGCGGCACGAAGGCCTTCACCAGCGCGAACATGAAGAACACGAAGCAGACCTTGAGCGCGAACCAGAACACGCCGGGCAGCCAGGTGAAGGGCGGCAGCGCGACCGGGGGCGCCCAGCCACCGAGGAAGAGGATCGTGGTCAGCGAGCACATGGTCATGATCGCCACGTATTCGCCGAGCATGAACAGCAGGTACGGCGTCGAGGAATACTCGACCATGAAGCCAGCCACGAGTTCGGATTCCGCCTCGGCCAGATCGAAGGGCGGCCGGTTCGTCTCGGCCAGTGCCGAGATGAAGAAGACCACGAACATCGGGAAGAGCGGCAGGAAGTACCAGTTCAGGAAGCTGAGCCACGGCACGCCGAGCGCATGGGCGAGACCCCGGTTCTGCTGCGCCTCGACCACGGCCGAGAGGTTCAGCGAGCCGACGCACAGCAGCACGGTGATGATGACGAAGCCGATCGAGACCTCGTAGGACACCATCTGCGCCGCCGAGCGCAGCGCCGCCAGGAACGGATACTTCGAGTTCGACGCCCAACCCGCCATGATGATGCCGTAGATCGACAGCGACGAGATCGCGAGCACGAACAGAATGCCAACATTGATGTCGGCGATCACCCAGTTGAGATTGACCGGGATCACCGCCCAGGCGGCCAGCGCCAGCACGCAGGTGATCAGCGGCGCCAGCAGGAACACGCCCTTGTTGGCGCCGGCCGGAATGATCGGCTCCTTGAAGACGAACTTCAGAAGATCGGCGAACGACTGGAACAGGCCCCACGGCCCGACCACGTTGGGGCCGCGGCGGATCTGCACCGCCGCCCAGATTTTCCGATCGGCCAGCAGGATGTAGGCGATGGCGATCAGCAGCACCACGAGCAGCAACAGGCTCTGCGCCACCATCACGATCAGCGGCCACAGGTAAGCGGTCCAGAATTCGGCGAACGTCATGCTGTCTACTCCGCCGCCGCCAGCACCCGCCCGGAGGCGAGCCGCGAGCATTCCGCCATCACGGCGGAGGCGCGCGCGATCGGGTTGGTGAGGTAGTAATCGGTGATGGCCGGCGCGAACGGCGCCTTGTCGATGGCGCCGCCACGGCCGGCAAGCGCCGCCACCGCGCCCGGCTCGGCCGGCGCGATCTGGTCGAGCCGCATCAGATGCGGCACGCCCTTGAACAGCGTCTGGCGCAGCGCGGTCAGCGAGTCATACGGCAGCCGGTGGCCCAGCACATCGGACAGCGCGCGCAAAATCGCCCAGTCCTCGCGGGCGTCGCCCGGCGGGAAGCCGGCCCGGCTCGCCATCTGCACCCGGCCCTCGAGGTTGACGTAAAGGCCGACCTTCTCGGTATAGGCCGCGCCCGGCAGGATCACGTCGGCGCGGTGCGCGCCACGGTCGCCATGGGTGCCGATGTAGACGACGAAGCCGCCCGGCGCGACCTCCACATCGTCGGCACCGAGCAGGAACAGCACGTCGGTGCCGCCCGCCACCATTTTCGCGGCATCGAGCCCGCCCTCGCCCGGCACAAAGCCGATGTCGAGCGCGCCGACCCGCGCGGCACTGTCGTGCACCACGCCAAAGCCGGTCCAGCCGTCCTTCACCGCGCCGACGCTTTGCGCGACTTTCGCGGCCAGCGACAGGATCGCGGCGCCGTCGGCCCGCGAGGTCGCGGCCGCGCCGACCAGCACGATCGGCCTCTCGGCGTTCCTGAGCACGTCGGCGAACGAATGCCGGCCCTCGGCAAGCTCGGCCAGCGTGTCCGGCCCGGCGCCGAGATAGTCGTAATCGTAAGTGAGATCGCGGCGCTCGCCGATCACGCCGATCTTCAGCGCATTGGTGCGCCAGCGCTTGCGGATGCGGGCGTTGAGCAGCGTCGCCTCAAGCCGCGGGTTGGAGCCAACGATCAACAACGCATCCGCCTGCTCGATGCCGGCGATGGTCGGGTTGAACACGTAAGCCGCCCGGCCGAGGCCCGGGTCGAACGCCGCCCCGCCCTGCACGGCAAAATTGCCCGAGCCGAGCCGCGTCAGCAGATCCTTGAGCGCGAACATCTCCTCGACCGCGGCGAGATCGCCGGCGATCGCACCGATGCGCTTCGCATCCGCACCCCTCACCCGCGCGGCGATGGCGGCGAACGCCTCCTGCCACGAGGCCGGGCGCAGCTTGCCGCCTTCGCGTAAGTACGGCCGGTCGAGCCGCTGCGTGCGCAGGCCATCGACGATGTGGCGGGTCTTGTCGGAAATCCACTCCTCGTTGATCGCCTCGTTGAGGCGCGGCAGGATGCGCATCACCTCGCGGCCACGGGTATCGACGCGGATCGCCGAGCCGACGCCGTCCATCACGTCGATCGACTGCGTCTTGCCCAGTTCCCACGGCCGCGCCGCGAAGGCGTACGGCTTCGAGGTCAGCGCGCCGACGGGGCAGATATCGACGAGGTTGCCCTGCATCTCCGAGGTCAGGGCGCTTTCGAGGTAGGTGGTGATCTCCATGTCCTCGCCGCGGCCGATGGCGCCCATCTCCGGCGCGCCGGCGACTTCGGCGGCAAAGCGGATGCAGCGCGTGCACTGGATGCAGCGGGTCATGATGGTCTTGACCAGCGCGCCGAGATACTTGT
>JBDHSY010000475.1:0-2841 GCA_039808405.1 Xanthobacteraceae bacterium | reverse complement strand
GCGCGATCTGGAGATCAGCCTGGCGCAGCCGCTCGTGGAAGGGGGCGCCTTCGGCCTCGAACCGGTCGGCCGCACCACTGCCGCGCCGCACCGCGGCCCGGCTGAGTCCGACGTCGGCCGGCAGATCGAGCACCAGGGTCAGATCGGGTTTGAGGTCGCCGATGGTGACACGTTCCAGCGCGTCGAGCAGATGCGGATCGACCTCGCCGAGGATGCCCTGATAGACCCGGGTGGAATCGGCAAAGCGGTCGCACAGCACCCACGTCCCGGCCTCCAGCGCCGGAGCGATGACGCGATGGACGTGATCGTCGCGGGCGGCGGCGAACAACAGCGATTCCAGTTCGGCGCCGATTAGTTTGCCCATGCCCGACAACACGACATGGCGCAGCGCCTCGGCGCCCGGCGTGCCGCCCGGCTCGCGGGTCACCAGCGTCGCGACATGCGCGGCGTCGAGCCGTTCGGCAAGGTTGCGGATCTGCGTCGATTTGCCGGAGCCCTCGCCGCCCTCGAAGGTGATGAAGCGCCCGCGTGCCGGCCTGCGCTGCTTCGTCGCTGCCCGCGCCATCGCCTACAGCCTCTCGAGGCCGGCGCGGAACAGGCCGACGAACAGTTCGGCGGCGCCGTCGAACGCGCGCTGCGTGGTGGTGCCGCGCGCCACGTCCGCCGCGGTGTAGAGCGGCATCTCGACGGCCACGCTGCCGTTACGCCACACCTTGACCACGCCCGCCTGCTTGCCCGCCTCGAACGGCGCGCGCAGCGGGCCCTGATAGACGACGCGCGCCAGCAGCTTGTCGCTGCCGTTGCGATGCACCATCACCGCGACCGGCTCCGGGCTGACCAGCGCCACCGTCCCGGCGGCGCCGCCAAACACCTTGGCGTTGGCGATGACGTGGCCGGGCGCGAACACGGTGCGCGTCTCGAAATTGCGAAAACCCCATTCCAGCAGCTTCTTCGCCTCGCTCGCCCGCGCCGCGGCGCTCTCCAGCCCGTTGACGACGACGATCAGCCGCGTGCCGTTTTGCAGCGCCGAGCCGACCAGGCCGTAGCCGCCTTCCTTGGTGTAGCCGGTCTTGAAGCCGTCGGCGCCGTCGAGCGAGGCCAGCAGCGGGTTGCGGTTCTGCTGCCGGATCTTGTTCCAGGTGAACTCGCGCTCGCCGAACAGCTTGTAGAACTCCGGATAGGTCTGGATGATGTGGCGGGCCAACAGTGCCAGTTCGCGCACCGACATCCTGTTGTTGGGGTCGGGCAGCCCGGTGGTGTTGCCGAAGGTCGAAGTCTTCAGGCCGATGGCGCGGGCGCGGGCCGTCATCTTCTCGACGAAGGCCGCCTCGTTGCCGGCGATGCCCTCGGCGAGGATCATGCAGGAATCGTTGCCGCTCTGGATGATGGCGCCGCGCAGCAGGTCGGCGACGGCAATGCGGCTGTGGATCGCGGCGAACATCGTCGAGCCGCCGGAGGGCGCGCCGCCCTTGCGCCAGGCGTTTTCGCTGACCTGATACTCGTCGGTGAGCTTGACCTCGCCCTTCTCGATGGCGTCGAACACGGTCTCGACGGTCATCAGTTTCATCATGCTCGACGGCGCGCGCAGTTCATCGGCGTTCTTCTCGAACAGGACGCTGCCGCTCCTCGCCTCGATCAAACTCGCGGTCGGCGCCTCGGTCTCGAATCCCTCGTCCTTCTTGGCCTCGCGTCCCTGCGCCAGCGCCGCCGCCGCCATGCCGACGACAAGGACTGCGGCGAGCACCCCCCCGCCCCATGCGGACGGTCGCCCGACGGCGCGGCGCGGCGGTCTGGTCGGTGGCTGCAACATGGCTCCTCGATAGCGCAAGATGACGGCGTCCGGCAGTGACTGTGCCCGCAGAAAGCGATCAGATCATGATCGTGCGCCTTCTACACCGACAGCGGCCAGGTATGAAACGGCCGCAAGGCCAATGCCGGCCCGAAACGGCGAAGGCCGCCCTCGCGGGCGGCCTTCGGTGTCGGGACCGTGCGGCCAGTGGAGCGAATTTGACATTCGCTATCTGCGTCGCGGCGTGTCCGGGAAGCGAATGTCAAATCCAACGCTCCACTCGAACCTTGTATTTGCTAGTGGTCCTTTAATTCCAACATTTGGACAGGATCCTCTGAAACGGGATGCAAATGTTGGAATTGGACCACCAGATCGGCCTATTCGGCGGCCTGCGCGGTGGGAATCTCCTTCTCCGACAGGCCGAGCGCCTTGACGACGCCCTGCGCATAGGCCGGGTCGGCGCGGTGGAAGTGCGCGAGCTGGCGCCTGACGATCTCGAGCGGCACGCCCTGCATCGCTGCGGCGATGTTATTGAACAGCTGCTGCTTCTGATCGGCGTTCATCAGCCGGAACAGGTCGCCGGGCTGGCGGTAGTCGTCGTTGCCGTCGCGGTGGTTGTAGCGGTCGGCGGCGCCATGGATCGCCAGCGGCGGCTCGCGGAAGCTTGGATCCTCGGCCGGGCCGTTCATGCTGTTGGGCTCGTAATAGGCGTCCGGGTTGGCCGGGCCCGAAAGCTTCATCGTGCCGTCGGCATGATAGGTGTGGACCGGGCAGCGCGGCTTGTTGACCGGAAGCTGCTCGGCATTGACGCCGAGCCGGTAGCGGTGCGCGTCGCCATAGGAGAAGATGCGCGCCTGCAACATTTTGTCCGGTGAATGCCCGACGCCCGGCACGAGGTTGGCCGGCGTCAGCGCCGCCTGCTCGACCTCAGCGAAATATTTCTCCGGGTTCCGGTTGAGTTCGAGCACGCCGACCTCGATCAGCGGGTAATCGCCGTGCGGCCACACCTTGGTGAGGTCGAACGGGTTGTACCAGTGCTTGTCGGCATCGGC
>JBDHSY010000474.1:0-2860 GCA_039808405.1 Xanthobacteraceae bacterium | reverse complement strand
CCATCCTGCTGGCGACGGCGGTGCTGGCGCCGCTTGGCTATTTCGTCTGGAAGTCGCTGTCGCTCAGGATCGGCGATACCTGGCCGATGTTCCTGTGGCCACCGGCCGTCGCCGCCGCCGCGATCAATCTCGCGGTGCTCCGGCGCGAGCAGGGCGCATCGTGGCTGGCGCGGCAGACCGAGCGATGGATTCGGATCGCGATTGCCGTCGGCCTCGCCCTCGTGGTCGCGGTGTTTGCCTACTACGCGTTCGGCACCTCGGCGCTGCTCGGGCGGCTCGATCCGGTCGGCAAGGAGGCGGGCTATGCGGCCATCGCCGCGCGCACCGAGAGCGAAATGGCGGCGACCGGCGCCACCTGGATCGCGACCACCGACTACCGCACCACGGCGATGCTGCGCTGGTATCTGAAGGACCGCGTGCCGGTGGTGCAGATCAACGAGCGCAGCCGCTTCATCGGATTCCGGGCGCCGGACATGGCCCGCATCGAAGGCCACGCGGGGCTGTACGTAGCCGCCGCCGGCAGCACCGAGGATCCCGCCTGGCGCGCCACCACCGCGGTGCGCACGCGGGTCGGCGAGGTCGAACAGCGCTGGCGCGGCATCGTCATCGACCGCTTCGTGCTGGAGAAAATCACCGGCTGGACGCCGGTCCTGAACCCGCCGCCCGCCTCGCCGCTGTACACATGGCCGGCGCTGGCCTCTCTCCCGGCGTCGTCGCGACCGGCCGCGTAGATATTATTTCTCCGCGTCCTCCTGCCGGCGCAGCAGGTCCTTTGCAAGGTCGGTCAACGAGGGGCGCGGCAGCGCGGTGAACGGCAGCGGCCGCGTCACGTCGATGGCGGCCAGCCCCAGCCGTGCCGTCAGCAGGCCGTTGAGCACGCCCTCGCCGAGCCGCGTCGAGAGCTTTGCCGCGACCCCGTGGCCGAGCATCTGCTGGATCACGCTGTCGCTCGCCGCCATGCCGCCGGTGATGGCGAGATGCGACACCGCGTGGCGCATCAGGGTCATCAGGCCGAGCGCGCCGGGCCGGCCGCCATAGAGCCGCGCCAACTGGCGTACCAGCCGCAGCGCCGCCGCCAGCACGAACAGGATGTCGATCAGCGCCCGCGGGCTGACGGCGGTGACGATCGAGACGCGCTGGGCGGCGACCGACACCAGCCGCCGCGCCTCCTGGTCGAGCGGCGTCATCAGTTCGCGCTCGGCCAGGCGAATGAGGTCGGCGCCGTCGATGATGTCGCTCGTGTGGCCGGCGAGCCGGGTGCGGGCGCGCGCCAGCCGCGGATTGCCGCGCGCCAGCTTGAGAAGGTCGGCGACGATCGCCTCGGCGGCGGGGCGGTCGTCATCGGCCACCGCCGCGGCGGCGCGGGCGTGCATCGCCTCGATGGCCGCGAGCCGCGACAGCCCGAGCGCCTCGCGGATCACCACCGCCACCAGCGCCACCACCACCACGGCGGCCAGCACCGTGCCGAGATAGCCGAGCGAGACGCTGCGCGCGAACAGGTCCTCGATCAGGTGCGTGACGCCGAGGCCGGCGCCGAGCAGCACCAGCCCGGCGAGCGCGCCCCAGAACACCAGGCCCCAGCGGAAACGTTTGCGCTCCGGCACGAACGGCTCGTCGAGCGGCACCGGCGGCGCCGCCGGCTCGGCCTGCGGGGTGACGCGCACGGTGCCATGGGCGAAGCGCGCGCCCTCGTCGCCGGGGTCCATCACCACGACGTCGGGGTCGTCGAGCTTGAAGGTCGCCGGGCGGCGGCGGTCCCGCATGGTCATTGCAGCCGGTCTCCGAGCAGGAATTGCAGCGCACGGTCGAGGCGGATGTGGGGCAGCGCCGGAGCGCCGTCGTCGGACCGCTCGACCGTCGGCGGGCGAAAGCGCAGGAAGCGGAAATCGGCGGCGTCGGCGGCGGCGTCGGTCAGGCCGCGGAAACCGGTCTCGCCCTTCAGCATGGCGTCGATGTCGTCGGGCAGGTCGCCGGGGAAGGTCGCGACCTCGGTCTCGCCGTCGAATGTCTCGCCGCCGGCGCGTTCGCCCTTCTCCGGCACGCCGAGAATGGCCGGCAGCGTCTCGGGCCCACGCTTGACGCGCGCCTCGCGGGTGGCACGCACGGCGGCGAGCGCCACCACGTCGACCTCGGCGCCACTGTCGCCGGCGCGTGCGGCGGCGCGCTCGACCATGCGCTTGAGGATCGCTTCGAGCCGGTCGTGGTTGACGCGATGCAGGTGGTCGGCCTTGGTGGCGGCGAACAGGATACGGTCGATGCGCGGGCGAAACAGCGACGACAGAAAGGTCGAGCGCCCGACCCGGAAGCAGTCGAGGATGCCGGCGAGCGCCGCTTCGAGGTCGCGCAGCGCATCGGGACCGGCGTTGAAGGCGGCGAGCGCATCGACCAGCACGATCTGGCGGTCGAGCCGGCTGAAATGATCGCGGAAGAACGGCCGCACCACGGCGCTGCGATAGGCGTCGTAGCGCCGGCGCATCATCGCCCACAGCGAACCGGACGGCGCCGCCTCGCCATCCGGCAGATCGAGCGGTGCGAACGTCAGCGCCGGCGAGCCGGCGAGGTTGCCCGGCATCAGAAAGCGCCCCGGCGGCAGCAGGCTCATGGCGTAGCGCTCGTCGCGGCAGGCGCGCAGGTAGTCGGTGAACAGGCCGGCGGCCTGGCGCGTCGCCGCCTCGTCCTCGCGTCCCAACGGGTTCAGCGTGGCAAGATGCGCATGCCAGTCGCGGGCGAGACGGTCGCGCGGGGCGGTGCGCGACAGCGCGAGGCTTTCCCGCGACCACGCCTCATAAGGCTTCGACAGCAGCGGCAGGTCCAACAGCCACTCGCCGGGGTAATCGACGGTGTCGAGCGTGAGCTGGCG
>JBDHSY010000473.1:0-2862 GCA_039808405.1 Xanthobacteraceae bacterium | reverse complement strand
GAGATCGCGTCCGCCGCCACATAGGCGACCACCGTCACGGTCAGCCACAACAGCGGCGTGCCGGACAGATAGACCCACAGATCGACGAAGCGCGTCATTCGGCGGCCTCCGATCCGTCCTCGCCGGACAGGCCCATGGCCTTCGCAACGCCTGCGAACACCACCGCCGTCACCGTCAGCGCGACGACCGTGGACAACAGGATGACGAGGAGCAGCCGCCCGCCCTCCTGTCCCAGGAGATCGAGCTGCTGCACCACGCCGACGCCGGCCGGCACGAACAGCATCGAGAGATGCTTGAGCAATCCGTCGGCGGTCCCGGCGGTCGCCTCGGGCAACGGCAGCCGCAGCAGCAGCGCGGCGAGCAGCAGCACCATGCCGATCACCGGCCCGGGCAGCGGCAGGGCAAGACCATGGGCGAGCGTCTCGCCCGCGAGTTGGCAGACCAGCAGAACGACGATGGCGTGCAGCATGGCGGCCTCATGCCGTTATGGATCGGCGCATCCTACGCGATTTTGCGCCGGACGCCGCCCGGCGAGGCGACGGACGGGGGCGTCCCCTACATGCTGTTGAGGAAGGCGCGCAGCGACGGGCTCTGCCGCACCGCGTCGCGGCCGGCGTCGATCACCTGATCGACCTGCCGTTCCGGCAGATGGAAGCGGGTCGGCACCTTGCCGAGTTCGGCGGCGCGCGCCGGCTCGAGCTGGTCGAACCCGATGCGGTCGACGAAAAACTTCACGTCGCGGCAATTCCAGCCGGGCGGCGCCCCGTAGCGTTGGCGATCGGCCGCCGAGAGGCCGCAGCGCCACTTCACCAGGGCGTTCTGCCAATCCGTCATCGTGCGCTTGAAGGCGACGTAGCTCGCCCCGACGCTGGCATCGATGGTGGTGTCGAGCGCCGCCCTGACCAAATCCACCCCGGTCGGTCCTTCGGGCGTCCTGACCCAATCGCCGGACAACCCTTCCTTGGAATCCACCACGAGAAACAGCGAGCGGCGCAGCCGCACCGCCTGCTGCGGCGTCAGCGGGCCGTAAGGGGTGGTCGAGGACTCGCGGGAAATCGTGAAGCCGGCCAGGCCGAAATTGTCGACCAGCCCGCCGTCGAGCAGCTTGATGTAGGGCACCTTGCCCTCGCGATAGCGCAGAATGGCGCCGGCGAAGGAGCGCAGCATCGGCGAGGCGGTGCGATCGGCGGCGGAGCGCAGGATCCACTGCGGCAGGGGATCGTTGCAGGTGTCGGGATAGGCCTTGATCACGATCGGCGCGAAAGCGACCGGCACCGCGGCGGAGGCGGCGACCGCGTTGGACAGCGGAAATTTTGTCAGGTCGCTGCAGATCGCGGTGAAGGCGGTGGCGCCGAACACGAACGGCACGCGGTTATAGATGTCGGAGGCGTTGATCCAGACCCGCGGCGGGCCGACCGCGCGAAACTCGCCATAGGTCGCGCCATGAAACAGGTTGCGGTCGAGCCACAGGGTAAAGCCGTGGGAATCGTTGATGCCGCCGCCCAGCGCCCGGCCCATGGTCGCCAGCGACAGGCGGGTTTCGATGCCCTCCTCGGCATTCTGCAACAGGAACCGCTCGCGGAAGTCGGTCAGCGCCGCGCGCTTCTTCAGGCCATAATAGGCCGCGGTGATCGAGCCGCCGGACACGCTGGAGATGAAATCGAGGCGGTCGATCAGCTTGTCGCCGGCGCGCGGCACCGGAATGCGGTCGAACTCCGACAGCACGCCGAAGGAGAACGCCGCGGCCCGGGTTCCGCCGCCCGAGAAGGCGAGACCGATCAGCAGGTCGTCCTCGTCGGCGACCTCCTTGAAGCCGAGGTGCAGCTGATCGACCACGCTGCCGTGGGCGGGCTCGTTGACCGGCTCGTTATGGACCGACGCGCAGCCGGCGAGCCACGAACAAGCGACAACCGCCGCCAACAATCCTGACCACCGCATGATGCACCGCTCTCCGTCCGGACCGTTATCGCCCGAAGGTCGTTAAACGACGACTGAAACCCCGATATCCTGGCTCCCGCAAGGGCATCATGGTTAACGCCGTTGCGCGCGGCCGGCCAACGTCGCCCGCTACGCCCACCACCGCGCCGGGGTGAAGCGGCCGGCAGCCTGCTCCATGGTCGCGCCGAGCGAAAACAGCGTCTCCTCCTCGAACGGCCGGCCAATCAGTTGCAACGCCAGCGGCAGCCCTTGCGCGTCAAGGCCGGCCGGCACCGCGAGCCCGGGCAGACCGGCCATGTTGACCGTCACCGTGAACACGTCGTTGAGGTACATCTCGACCGGGTCGGCGCCGGCCTTCTCGCCGATGCCGAACGCCGCCGACGGCGTCGCCGGCGTCAGCACCGCGTCGACGCCTGCGGCAAACACATTCTCGAAATCCTGCCTGATCAGCGTGCGCACCTTCTGGGCGCGGAGATAGTAGGCGTCGTAGTAGCCGGCTGACAGCACGTAGGTACCGATCATCACACGGCGGCGCACCTCGGGACCGAAGCCGGCGGCGCGGGTGTTCTCGTACATCTCGACGATGTTGTCGCCGGGCACGCGCAGGCCGTAGCGCACGCCGTCATAGCGCGCGAGGTTGGAGGAGGCTTCCGCCGGCGCGATAATGTAATAGGTCGGCAGCGCGTGGGCCGTATGCGGCAGCGACACCTCGACCAGTTCCGCGCCGGCCGCCTTCAGCCACTCCGCGCCCTGCCCCCACAGCGTCTCGATCTCGGCCGACATGCCGTCGATGCGGTATTCCTTCGGGATGCCGATGCGCATGCCCTTGACCGAGCGGCCGACCGCCGCCTCGTAGTCCGGCACCGGGCGATCGACGGAGGTGGTGTCCTTCGGATCGTGCCCGGCCATCGAGCGCAGCAGGAT
>JBDHSY010000472.1:0-2865 GCA_039808405.1 Xanthobacteraceae bacterium | reverse complement strand
AACAAGGGCGAGGCCTTCATTGCCTTGGGAAACACCCGGCCGCTGGAGCCGACAAACGTTTCCTGCCCCAACGCCTCGCACCATGCGCGCAGGACCTCGGGCGGAAACGCCAGCACGCTGTCGTGCAGCCACGGCGCCGCCTCGCCGTAGCGGCTGAGAAAATTCTCGAGCGGTTCGCTGTGGGTGAGGTTGAGGCCACCGCGCCCGGCCATCAGGAGCTTGCGGCCGGCGGACGGCATGCGCTCATAGACCGTGACGCGCCCCACGCCTTGCGCCAGCCGCTCCGCCGCCATCAGCCCGGCCGGGCCGGCGCCGATGACGGCGACTTGCGCCATCAGCTGCCCGGCAGCTCGATGCCGGCGCGCCTGGCCGCCTGCGCCACGTACTTGTTGGTCTGCGCGAACGCGCCCGGCAGGTTCTGCGCCTTGCTCATGTCGCCGATGGCGTCGATATGCGCCGCCACCGCATCCGGCGTCCACTCCTCCTCGGGCAGGTTGACGCCTTCGCTTTCGATGATCTCGATGCGCGCGAACGAGCCCGCGCCGGCGCCGAGAATGGTGCGGGTCGGCGCATCCTCCGACAAGAGGTAGAGCACGGCCGGCGTCACCGATTCCGGCTTCATCAGCGCCAGCACCGGCTCCGGGATCAATTCCTCGGTCATGCGGGTGGCCGCCGTCGGTGAGATGATGTTGACGCGAATGTCGGTCTTGCGGCCCTCCTCGGCCAGCACGTTCATCAGCCCGATCATGCCGGTCTTGGCCGCGCCGTAGTTGGCCTGGCCGAAATTGCCGTAAAGGCCCGACGACGAGGTGGTGAAGACGATGCGGCCATAGTTGCGCTCGCGCATGCCGTTCCACACCGCCTTGGCGCAGTTGAACGAGCCGACGAGATGCACGTCCAGCACCTTCTGGAAATCGGCCGGCTCCATCTTGCCGAACGACTTGTCGCGCAAGATGCCGGCATTGGCGCACATGATATCGACGCTGCCCCACGTGCGCGTGGCGCGCTCGACCATCTCGGTGACCTGCTCGAAGGAGGACACGTCGGCAGCGTCCGCGATCGCCTCGCCGCCGGCCTTGCGGATCTCCTCGACCACGCTTTCGGCCGCCGTCAGCGAGCCGCCGCTGCCGTCGCGCGCCCCGCCGAAATCGTTGACCACGACGCGGGCGCCGCGCGCGGCGAGCCCGAGCGCATGCGCGCGGCCGAGCCCGTTGCCGGCACCGGTGACGATCGCGACCCGCCCATCGAACCTGATTGTCATGACTATGCTTTCGTGCGGTTATGCAAAATAGACGAGGCCGATCCAGTCGGCGGCGAGCGCGGGCTTGTCCTCGCCCTCGATTTCCACCGAGACGCTGGTGCGCGAAAACAGTTCATTGGCCGCGCGCATCTTCGCTTCCGTCAGGGTGAAACGGCCGCGGATGCGGCTGCCGGCGCGCACCGGCGAGATGAAGCGCAGCTTGTCGAAGCCATAGTTCACGCCCATCGCCGCGCCGGCGATCCTCGGAATCACCTCGTAATTGAACACGCTCAGCATCGACAGCGTGAGAAAGCCGTGCGCGATCGTGGTGCCGAACGGCGTCTCGCGGGCGGCGCGCTCGGGATCGACGTGAATGAACTGATGGTCCTCGGTGGTCTCGGCGAAGGCATCGATCCGCTTCTGGTCGATCAGGTGCCAGGGCGAAACGCCGATCTCCTTGCCGACCATGGCCAGATAGGCATCGCGCGCAATGGTGGGGGGCATAAGATTCTCCTGTCCGGGATGCGCTTATGCCGTGCCGCGCGGCGGCGATCAACCGGCCGCCCCGTCCCGCAACTCCGGAAATTCCTCTTCGCGGAACTCGTGACCGCGCAACGGGCCGGTCCGGTCGTCCTCCTGCTCGAGGCGGCGCAGCTGCACGCGGCGGATTTTTCCGGAAATGGTCTTCGGCAGCTCGGCGACCAGTTCGAGGCGGCGGATGCGCTTGAACGGCGCGAGGCGCGCCTGCACATGGCGGAAGATCGACAGCGCCGTGTCGCGCGAGGGCTCCGCGCCGGCGACCAGCAGCGCATAGGCTTTGGGCACCGCAAGTCGCAGCGCATCCGGGCTGGGCACCACGGCGGCCTCGGCAATGAGGTCGTGTTCGAGCAGAATACTTTCCAGTTCGAACGGGCTGATGCGGTAATCCGACGACTTGAACACGTCGTCGGCGCGGCCGACGAAGGTGAGATAGCCGTCGTCATCGACGAACACCACATCGCCGCTGCGATAGACCGCGCCGTCGGTGCCGGACAGCCGGCCGCCGTCGGTCTGGTAGCCGCACATCAGCCCGGCCGGGCGCGCCGCGCCGAGCGGCAGCGTCACCTCGCCTTCCTTCGCCGGGTTGCCGTCGGCATCGGCGACCTCGACGCGAAAACCCGGCAGCGGCCGGCCCATCGAGCCCGGCTTGATCGGCTGCCCCGGCGAGTTGCCGGCCAGCGCCGTGGTCTCGGTCTGGCCGTAGCCGTCGCGGATGGTCAGGCCCCACGCCGCCTGGACCTGCTCGATCACCTCCGGGTTGAGCGGCTCGCCGGCGCCGCACACCTCGCGCAACGCCACCCTGTAGTCGGCGAGCTTCTCCTGGATCAGGAAGCGCCACACCGTCGGCGGCGCGCACAGCGTGGTGACGCGACAACGCACCAGCGCCGCCAGCAGGCTTTTGGCATCGAACCGCGGCTGGTTGAACACGAACACGGTGGCGCCGGCGTTCCACGGCGCGAAGAAGCAGCTCCAGGCGTGCTTGGCCCAGCCCGGCGAGGAAATGTTGAGGTGGATGTCGCCCGGCTGCAAACCGATCCAGTACATGGTCGAGAGATGGCCGACCGGATAGCTGCGGTGATCGTGCA
>JBDHSY010000471.1:0-2867 GCA_039808405.1 Xanthobacteraceae bacterium | reverse complement strand
CCATCGAGGAGAATCACGAGGCCTTCGCGGAGCAGGGCACGATCGCGGCCTCGAACGCCGTCCGCAAGCTGCTGCGCAAGCCGAACGCCGCCGGCGCGCGGCTGCCCATCGAGACCGCGAACGCCACCGCGCCCGCCCGCCGGCTCTGAACCCCCAGAATATAATCGCCAACCCCAAGGAAATTCATCGATGGCATCGTCAAAGCTCAGGATCGGCGTGCTCGGCGCCGCCAATATCGCGCGCGCCTTCTGCGCCGGCGTCGCGCCGTCGGAGACGGTCGTCGCGGCGGCGATCGCCAGCCGGACGCCTGAGAAGGCGAAGGCCTTCGCGGAGGAGGTGGGCGTCACGCGCTGGCATGGCAGCTACGAGGCGATGCTGGCCGATCCCGATATCGAGGCGGTCTATATCCCGCTGCCCAACAGCCTGCATGGCGAATGGGCGATCCGCGCCGCCGAGGCCGGCAAGCACGTGCTCTGCGAGAAGCCGCTCGCCATGACGGGCGCCGAGGCGCGCGCCATGTTCGCGGCCGCCGACCGGCACGGCGTCGCGCTCCGCGAGGCCTATCCATATCTCGCCAGCCACCAGACCGCGATGCTGCGCGCCTGGCTCGCCGAGAAGGCGATCGGGCGGCTGACGCTGATCCGCTCCACCTTCGGCGTCTATTTCGACAAGCCCGACAATATCCGCATGAGCCCGACGCTCGGCGGCGGCGCGCTGCTCGATGCCGGCTCCTATTCGGTCAGCTTCGCGCGCATCGCGGCGGGCGAGCAGCCGGTGCGCGTCCAGGCCGCCGCGACGCGCTTTCCCAACGGCGTCGACCGCA
This sequence comes from Xanthobacteraceae bacterium, assembly GCA_039808405.1. GTDB lineage: Bacteria > Pseudomonadota > Alphaproteobacteria > Rhizobiales > Xanthobacteraceae > PRO6. Next base: position 2,044 of record JBDHSY010000471.1, on the reverse strand, counting down.
CCACCACCGCGACCCTCGAATTCGCGAGCGGGCTGACCGCCCAGGTCGCGGCGAGCTTCGAGACCGCCTATCACCGCCACGGTCTGATCGCCGGCGAGACCGGCGTCATCGAGACCAACTACCTCAACCACCCGCCGATCGGCGGGCCGACGCTGCTGCGCATCCGGCGCGGCACGCCGGTCACGACGCCGGCCGAGGATGCGCGCGTGCCGGACAATAACGGCTTCCGCGCCGAGGCCGAATCCTTCGCGCGCCTCGTGCGCGGCGATGCGGCCGGCTGGACCGGCGCCACGCCCGCGGAATCGATCGACGTCGCGCTGATCCTCGACGCCATCGCCCGCGCCGCCGTCGCCGGCGGCGAGGAGCCGGTCGAGCGCTGAGGCCATGTCCGACCGCCCGGAGCCGAACGACCGCAGCGCCTATCGCTGGTTCATGCCGGTCACGCTGCGCTGGGCCGATGCGGACCAGTACGGGCACGTCAACAACGTCGTCTCCTACGAGCTCTTCGACACGGCCGTGAACACATGGCTCGCCGAGGCGGCCGGGCACGAGGCCTCGCGTGCGCCCTGGATCGGCCTCGTGGTGGAGACGGCCTGCACCTATTCGGCGCCGATCGCCTTTCCGGGCACGGTTACGGTCGGCCTCGCCTGCGCGGCGAGCGGACGCTCCAGCGTCACCTACGCGCTTGGCGTCTTCACGGGCGAGGCCGGGCGCACGGCCGCGCAGGGCCGCTTCGTGCATGTCTATGTCGACCGCGCGGCGCGTCGGCCCATGCCGCTGCCGCCCGCGCTCGCCGCGGCGCTCGACGCGATCCGCCGTCCATGACGCTGGAGAACCGCGTCGCCCCCGACGGATCGCTCCAAGCCTCGGCGACGCGCGGACTCCTGTTCGGCAATCGCGGCGGCCGCTTTCACCGCGACGACAGGACGCTCGGCCGCCGCCGCTGGGCGAGCCGGCAATGGATCTGCTGCGTGCTCGACTTCAAGAACCGCCGCCGCGACGTGTGGGGGCGCTACTACACGGAGCTGTTCTTTCTCGACGAGGTCACGGCGCTGAGCGCCGGCCACCGCCCCTGCTTCGAATGCCGGCGCCGCGCCGCGACCGATTTCGTCGCCCGCTGGGCCTCGGCGAGGGGTGTCCCGCCGCCCAAGGTCGATGCGCTCGACCGCATCCTCGACGCCGAGCGGCGCAACGGCCACGCCAAGCGCCACGCCGAGGCCGACATCGCGACGCTTGCGGACGGCGCGATGATCCTCCTGGCAGCGGAAGCCCCGCCGCATGCCGTGCGCGGCGATGCGCTGCTGCCCTGGTCGCAGGCCGGCTACGGCGCGCCGCTGCCGCGCCCGCGCGCCGGCAAAGTCCGCCTCCTCACGCCGCCGTCGATCGCCGCCGCGCTCAGGGAAGGTTACCGGCCCCTCTGGCACCCGAGCGCCGACATCTCTACGCTCGGCTGATCGGCCGGGAGGATGCGATGGAATTCGCCTTCAGCGACGAGGAGGTCATGGTCCGCGACACCGCGCGCCGCATCGCGGCCGAGCGCCTCGCTCCCCTCGCCGCGACGCTCGACGCGGGCGGCGGCCGGCCCGAATTCCTCGCCAATCTGAAGCTCCTCGCCGAGAACGGCTTCATGGCGCTCAACGTCGATCCGAAATGGGGCGGCACCGGCGCCGGCTCGGTCGCCTTCGCGCTGGCCGTGGAGGCGCTGGGCGGGGCCTGCGCCGCGACCGGCGTCACGGTCTCGGTCACCAACATGGTGGCGGAGGTCGTGCAGGCGATCGGCACCGACGCGCAGCGCGCCCGGATTCTGCCGAAGATCGCCGACGGCACTTTTCCGGCCGCCGCCTTCTGCCTGACCGAATCGGGCGCCGGCTCCGACCCGGGCGGCATGCGCACCCGCGCCCGGAGGGACGGCGACGCCTATGTGCTCGACGGCGAGAAGCTCTACATCACCTCGGCCGAATATGCCGGCGTCTTCGTCGTCTGGGCCGTGACTGATCCCGAGGCGCCGAAGGGCAAGGGCATCTCCTGCTTCCTGGTGGAGGCC
>JBDHSY010000470.1:0-2880 GCA_039808405.1 Xanthobacteraceae bacterium | reverse complement strand
CTCGACGCCGCGCAGCGTTGCGTCGAGTCATCATTTTCGGCGATGCCCCGATTGGAAGATCCTGACTTGGCATGCACGAAACCCTCTGCTTTTTAGCTTTTCGGCCGCTGCGGCCAGCAAGGGCGGAGACGACAGGTGGTTCACGTCATAAGAAATTTCGATAGACCTGCGGCAGACCTTGTCGCGCAGATTCAGAAATATCCTCCATCCACCCTGCACGAGGCGCAGGGGCGATCGGGCGCGCTGACCTCGCGGATCAAGCCGATCTATCCGGGCATGCGGGCCTGCGGGCCGGCCCTCACGGTGAGCTGCCACCCCGGCGACAACATGATGCTCATCACGGCGATCACGCTTGCCAAGCCGGGTGACGTGCTGGTGGTCAGCGCCGGCGACCGCCCGGAGCAGGGCGGCTTCGGCGAGGTCCTCGCCACGGCCTGCATGGCGAAAGGCATCGCGGGCCTCGTCACCGATGCGGGGGTCCGCGACGGCCCGGCGGTGCGCGCGCGGGGCTTCAACGTCTTCTGCTATGGCCTCTGCATGAAGGGCACCGTCAAGGAGACGCTCGGCGCCATCAACCAGCCGATCACCATCGGCGGCGTCCATATCCGGCCGGGCGACATCGTCAGCGCCGACGATGACGGCGTCGTCGTTGTGCCGCAGGAGACCATCGCGGATGTCTGCGCCAAGTCCGAGGCCCGCGAGGCCAAGGAAGCCGAGGTGATGAAGGCGCTCGAGGCGGGCGGCGACATCCTGGAGCTTTCCGGCATCGGCAAGGTGCTGCAGGCGAAGGGATGCACCTTCGCCTGACGATGCCGCCACGGCATCGCTCGGCCTGCATCCGCTGCTGCGGCTTGAAATCGGCCGGCCGCGTGCTTCTATGGCGGCCGCCGCGTCTGGCATGTCGTGCGGGCAGGAGGAACGCGCCTCTTGCCCGCTTGTCCGCAACGGATGTCCGGGAGCCGGCCATGGATACCAGGCGGCTTAGATCCTTCATCAGGATTGTCGATACCGGCAGCATCACGCGTGCGGCCGACGTCCTGAACATTGCCCAGCCCGCGCTCAGCCAGCAGCTGGCGGCGCTCGAATCGCATTTCCGCCAGCAGCTTCTGATCCGCGGCCCGCAAGGCGTGACGCCCACCGAGGCGGGCCGCACGCTCTATAGGCACGCCCAGGTCATCCTGAAGCAGTTCGACCTCGCCTATGCGGATGTCAGCGCGTCGCGCTACACGATTTCCGGGAAGGTTTCGATCGGGCTGGCGCCCTATAGCGGGGCGACGCAGCTTTCGGTTGCGCTGCTACGCGCCGTGCGAGAGGAGCTGCCCGGCGTCACGCTGCACATCGTCGAGAGCTTCGGTCAGGCTTTCAGTGAGCTCGTGATCAACGGCCGGCTCGATCTGGCTGTCATCCACGGGGCGGGCCCCATCAAGGGCGCCAAGTTCAAGCCGATCCTGACCGAGCGCTTCTTCCTGATCGCGCCGCTCGAATCCGACTGGCCGGACGAGCCCGTGCCGCTGGAGCGGCTTGCCGGTGTGCCGATGCTGCTGCCGCCGACCTATAATTTCGTCCGTCGCGCGGTCGAGCTCGCGTTCCTGCGCCGCGGCGCGCCGCTCAATCTGGTCGCCGAGATAGAATCGCTGATCACGCTCGGCAAGAGCGTGACGGAAGGGCTCGGCGCGACGATCATGCCGATGAGCTTCGCGCGCGACATCGTCGGCCTCGACCGTGTCAAGGTGCGGGATATCGATCCGGCCATCGAGGAAACGCTCTCGATCTGCATGCCCGAGCATTCCACATTGTCGGAGCCGGCCGAAGCCGTGCGCCAGATCCTCGAGCGGCTGGAACCCCTGCTCCAGCCCGCCGCGGACTAAATGTGCGGCGCCACCTTCACCCACGCCCCATCGGCGCGCGCGCTCGCGGCGATCGCCTCGAGCGTCGCGGCGATATCGAGCGATTCCGCCTCGCTCGCGCCGGTCCAGCGGTCGGCGCCGTGCGTCAGCATGTCGGCGAAGGATTCTGCCTCCCGCCGGAAGCCGTTGCCCTCCGGCACCGGAATGTCCTCGAACGGCGCGTCGTAGGCGATGCCCTTGCGCAGGCGCAGCAGCGGCGGCCCGTAGAGGGGCGGGTGGTTGAGGTAATTCGTCTCGATCAGGCCCTCGCTGCCGGCGATCTCGACATGGCGGTGATAGGCGGTCTCGAAGGAGCAGGACATCTGCGCCAGGATGCCGCTTGGGAATACGATATTGGCGATCGTCGTGAGGTCGACACCGTTCGCCGCGAAGCGGGCGGTCGCCTGCACGCGTTCGGGCCTTTCGCCGGCGACGATGCGGATCAGGCTGAAAGGATAGGTTCCGGCATCGAGCAGCGCGCCGCCGCCAAGCGCCGGGTTGAGGCGGATATTGGCGGGATCGGCGGCCATGACGCCGAAGCTCGCGCGGATGGTGCTGATCCGCCCGACCGCCCGCGCGGCGATCAGCGCGCGCAGCGTCGTGGTCTGCTCCTGCGCCATATAGGGATAGCCCTCGACGATCCGCACGCCGTGCCGGCGCCCGGCCTCGAAGATGGCCCGCGCCTCGCTTTCGCCGACCGCGAGCGGCTTCTCGCAGAGCACCGGCTTGCCGGACGCCGCCGCCTTGATCGCCCATTCGGCATGCAGGCCGTTCGGCAGCGGGATGTAGACCGCGTCGATCTCGGGATCGGCGAGCAGCGCCTCGTAGGAGCCGTGCCAGCGCGGCACGCCGGTCTCGCGGGCGAAGGCCTCGGCCTTGTCGGCGGCCCGGCTCGCGACCGCTGCAACTGTGGCCTTATCCGACGGCTTGACGCCCTTGATGAAGGCGCGGGCGATGTTGGCGGCCCCTAGGATACCGTAGCGCAGCGGCGGCT
>JBDHSY010000469.1:0-2881 GCA_039808405.1 Xanthobacteraceae bacterium | reverse complement strand
GGGGAACGGGGCGGGACGCGGCGGCAGGTCGCCCAGCGCCGGGCGTGGCGCGGCCGGTTCGCGGGAGGCGGCGGCCCGCACGATATTGGGCTCGACCACGATGTCGGTCGGGCCGCCGATCATCAAAAGATGCTCGACGTTGTCGCGCCGTACCAGCACCAGCCGGCGGCGGCCATCGACGGCCGCGGCATCGATCACCGCCAGCCGCGGCATCCGCCCGCGCGCCGAGTTGCCGCCGAGCCGGTTGCCGGCAAAGCGCCGGATCAGCCATGTGACCAGTCCGATCAGCGCCAGAACGATCACGAAAGCGACGATGAAGGTCACTGGTGTCTGCATATCCATCCCCCGCCTCACTGTCCCTGCGGTCGGGGCCCCCGATTCGCGCCACCGATCCTTGTGAATACAGCAAACGTCAGGTGAAGCGTAATGTTCTGTCGCCCCTGTTGACAGCCCGCCTGTGGCATTTTCCGGGCCGTCCGGTCATTTTAACCCGTCGTTAACCATACGGGCGGCAAATTCTGCCTACCTGCCGGCGTGGCGGTCCGGACCCGGTCCGTGGCGGCACCGTGGCGGCGGGACTTGAGCCGTTGGAGGCGACCATGGCGATCACCGATCTGCCCGTCCTGACCGCGCTGCGCACCCGGATGCAGTGGCATCAGGAGCGCCAGCGGGTGCTGGCGGAGAACGTCGCCAATTCCGATACGCCGGGGTTCCAGCCGCGCGATCTGGTCGAGCCGGCGATCGGCAAAAGCGGCGCGCCCGGCGGCTTTGCCGCGCTGCCGATGCTGCGCACCAGCGCCACCCATCTCGCTCCGGCTGGCGGCACCGCGCGCTTCGCGGAGGACCGCAAGGGCGGCTTCGAGACGCGGCCGGCCGGCAACGCCGTCAACCTCGAGGACGAGATGCTCAAGGCGTCCGCCAACCAGATGGATTTCGCCGCGGCGACGACGCTCTACAGCCGCAGCCTCGGCCTCATCAAGACCGCGATCGGCAAGCGCTGAACCCCGATCAAGCTCGCAGCGAACTGACGCACCCGCATAAAGGAGACTGCCGATGGCCGAGCACGGCATGGACTTCATCCGCTCGATGAGCATCGCGACCTCGGGCCTGCGCGCGCAGGCCGGGCGCATGCGGGTGATCTCGGAAAACATCGCCAATGCCGATTCCACGGCGCAGACGCCGGGCGGCGACCCCTATCGCCGCAAGGTGCCGACCTTCACCTCGACGCTCGACCGCGCGCTCGACGCCCGCGTGGTCGCGCTCGGCCGGATCAGGCCCGACGCCTCGGCCTTCACGGTGCGTCACGAGCCCGGCAATCCGGCCGCCGATCCGGCCGGCAACGTCAAATATCCCAACGTCAATCCGCTGATCGAAATGACCGACCTGCGCGACGCGCAGCGGTCCTACGAGGCCAACCTCAACATCATCACCGCGACGCGCCGGATGATCCAGCGCACGCTCGACATTCTCAGGGCCTGACGCAGGAGAGCATAGCCATGGCAACGCCTTCAGCCGCCGCGGCGGCGTATTCCAGTCTTTCCAGCCTGCTCAATGCCGGCAAGGGCGCGGCCGGCGCCGGCAAGGTGGCGGAGGCGAGCGGTCCATCGTTCGGCGCGCTGGTCAAGGAGGCGATGGGCAGCGTGCTGGAGGCCGGCCAGCGCTCGGACACGCAGACCATGGCGATGGCGCAGGGCAAGGCCAACATCATGGACGTCGTCACCGCCGTCTCCGAAACCGACGTCGCGGTGTCGACGCTGGTCTCGGTGCGCGACCGCGTCATCCAGTCCTACGAGGACATCATGCGGATGCCGATCTAGGATCATGTCGATGATGGTCCCGACGACTTATCCATTCCCGTCATGGTCGGGCATAGCCGTTCGCAGAACGGCGTCGCTTCGCTCGCCGATGTCCCGGCCATCCACGTCTTCCCTGGTCAATCGCCGTCAAGATGTGGATGCCCGCAACACGTGCGGGCATGACGGCGGAAGCAGCGCAACGGCGGGCGGAGGACGATCATGAACGGCGCGGAAATCCTCGACGTGGCGCGCGACGCGATCTGGACCATCGTGCTGGTGTCCTCGCCCCTGATGCTGGTCGGGCTGGTGGTCGGCGTCGCCATCTCGCTGGTGCAGGCGCTGACGCAGATCCAGGAGATGACGCTGGCCTTCGTGCCGAAAATTCTCGCCATCTTCATCACGCTGATGGTGGCGCTGCCGTTCATGGCCGACGCGCTGCACAGCCACATGATGCGGATCACGTCGCGAATCATCGGCGGATAGCGCATGATGGACGCCTCCTTCGGGCCAGCCGTCCGCCGCCGCGCCGCCGCGCCGGCCGCCGCAGCACAGGGACGCGATGCAGGTCGATATCTCGCTGTTGCCGGCGCTGGCCGTGTCCTTCGTGCTGATGTTCGCCCGCATCGGCGCGATGGTGATGCTGCTGCCGGGGCTTGGCGAGGTTTCGATCCCGGTGCGGGTCAAGCTCGGCATCGCCCTGATGCTGACGCTGATCATCATGCCGCTGCATCGCGCCGACTATCAGATCGACATGCACTCGTCGCTGGCGCCGTTGATGGTGATGATGGTGCAGGAGATCGTGATCGGCGTGGTGCTCGGCGCCACGGCGCGGATCACGCTGGCGGCGTTGCAGGTCGCGGGCTCCGTGGTGGCGCAGCAGCTCGGGCTCGGCTTCGTCACCGCGGTCGATCCGACGCAGGGCCAGCAGGGCGCGCTGCTCGGCAACTTCCTCACCATCCTCGGGCTGACGCTGTTGTTCGCCACCGACACCCACCATCTGGTGATCGCGGCGCTCAACGACAGCTATCGTATCTTCGCGCCGGGCGAACTGATCGCGACCGGCGATGTCGCGCAGCTTGCGGTGC
>JBDHSY010000468.1:0-2882 GCA_039808405.1 Xanthobacteraceae bacterium | reverse complement strand
AGCGGCGTTACGCTGGAGACCCGGCCGATTGGCAAGCTTCGTCCACGTGACGCTCAAACCGTGCTGGTGGCAGGAGCTGAACGCGAGCATCTCCTGCCTGCCATGGCGGACGCCGCCCTGCGGGCTGCTCTCCCGCGATTGACCGCGAGGGCCGAGCGGTTCGGCTCGGTGTGTTCCGGCGGCTTCGTCCTTGCGGCATTCGGATTGCTCGACGGGCATCGCGTCGCAACGCATTGGGAATCGTGCGAGGCGTTTGCGAGAGCCTTTCCCAAGGTCACGGTCGATCCCGACGCTCTCTACGTCGTTCAGGAGCGTCTGTGGACATCGGCCGGGGTGACGACCGGCATCGACATGGCGCTGGCCATGATCGCACGCGACCTCGACGCTTCGGTCGCCGGCGAGGTCGCCAAAAGGCTGGTCCTTTACGCCCGGCGCCCCGGCTACCAGTCGCAGTTCAGCCCGGTGCTCAAGGCACAGGTGAAAGGCGGCAGCCCGTTCGCCGATCTTATCGGATGGATACAGTCGAACCTCGATGCGCCGCTGGACGTGCCGTCGCTGTCAGCCCGTGCCGGCATGACCGAACGCACGTTCCATCGCAAGTTCGTGGCCGCGACAGGCGAGACGCCGGCCCGCTTCGTCGAAACCGCAAGGCTCGACGCGGCGCGCATGCTGCTGTCGCGCGGCCTGTCGCTGAAAGCGGTTGCCGCGCAGGTCGGCCTCTTTCCGCCGGTCCGGTTCGCGGAAGCCTTCGAGCGGCGTTTTGGCATCGCGCCGCGCCTGTTCCGGGACATGCATTCAGAGCTGTGAGGGCCGGTCGCGCCGTGTCCGGTTGCCCCTCCGGCTGAGCTGTTCCGCCGATCGAGGAACCGGGACTGGGCCGTCCCGCGAGACCTGAGATTGTTTCCAGGCGTGGGGGCGATGGCAACTTTGCAGTTGACGCCCGATTCCAAATATATCACGTTTATACAACAAAAATATTTATGGGCCGGCGGCCTGTTCTGGTTTGCGAGGGAGTGTTGACGGGTATGGCTGGCTACGACGTTCGGAAGACCAAGTACTGTAAAGAGATCGTGCGGCACGATCGGGGCCCCGCCCTGACAAAGGAACTCGTCGTCGGAGTGGCGATGGCGGTGGTCAAAAACCCGTTTGCCGGCCGGTACGAGGAAGACCTCATCCCCTTTCAAACCGCGCTGCGTGCGCTCGGTCACGAACTCGCGGACGGCCTGATCAAGTTGATGGGCGGCAAGGACAACATCGAGTCCTATGGCAAGGGCATGATGGTGGGCGAGGACGGCGAAATCGAACACGCCGCCGTCTGGCATGAAGCGGGCGGCTGGGCCATGCGCGAAGCGCTCGGCGGGCCCAAAGCCATCGTGCCGGCGCTCAAATCCATGGGCGGGCCGGGCGCAAGGTTGATGATTCCGCTCGGCCACCTCCACGCGTCGTTCGTCCGCGGCCACCACTTCGTCACTGAAATGACGATCTGGGATGCGCCAAGAAAGGACGAGCTGTTGTTCGGCCTCGGAATGGCCAGCGGACCCCGGCCCAATTCGCGCCTCGGCGGACTGACCCCTGAAAAAATCTCCGTCAACGACGGCCAACGGTAGCCATCGAACTGCCTGACGTTCACATTGGGAGGACAGGTATGACCAAGCGTTTCGAGACCACCCACGCTTCGCGTTCGAACACCGCCCCTGCCGGGCTGACGCGACGGCAGTTCAATGCCGGACTTCTGGGCGCCGCGGCGAGCGCGCCGCTTCTCGGCGGCGTGGCGCAAGCCCAATCCGATCCGGTCAAGATCGGAATCGTGCTCGACAAGCAGGGCAATAACGCCGTGATCAGTCAGGGCCTGATGCGCGGCACGACGATTGCGTTCGAGCAGGCCAAGAACACGCTGCTTGGGCGACCGATCGAATATACCTGGCTCGACGAACCGAATCCGCAGGTCGGTCAGCAGAACATGCAGAAGCTGATCAGCGAGAACAAGGTATCGCTGATCATGGGTGGCGCGATCAGTTCGACCGCCATGGCGATGGCCGCGACGGCCAAGCGCACCAAAGTTCCGACCATTCTGAACAACGCGGCCGCCGCGGAAGTGACGGGCAAGGACTGCACGCGCTACAGCTTCCGCGTGCCGCCGACCGTCGAGGTGCAGGTGAGGGCGATTGCCCCTTACATGGCCGAGATCGGCAAGAAGTGGTATTCGATCACGCCGGCTTATGCCTTCGGCCAGGATGCCCTGCGTTGCGCGAAGATCGTGGCGAAGGAGCAGGGCGCGACGATTGTCGGCATCGACGAGGTTCCGGGCGACACCACCGATTTCAGCTCCTACATCCTGAAGATTCGCGCCGCGCGTCCCGACGTGCTGTTCTCGAGCCTCGTCGGCAACGATCTCGTCAACTTCCTCAAGCAGTGGAACGAGCTCGGCATGCGGGACCGCGCGGTGATCGCCGGCGTGGCGGTCAGCGATACCTCGTTCTGGGATGCGGGCGCCGCCAACACGGTCGGCATCTATGCCAAGCCCTGGCACTATACCGACCCGAAGAACAACGCCGAGGAAAAGCGCTTCATTGAAGCCTACCGCGCCAAGAACAATGCCCCGCCGTCCGAGAAGGCGTGGATGGGATGGTTTGCGGCGAAGTCGGTGCTCGAATCGGTCGAGGCTGCGAAGTCGCTCGAGAACGTCGCGATCGTGACCGCTCTCGAGAAGTGGAGCTACGACGACAACGGGATCAAGGTCCACTATCGCAGCTGGGACCATCAGATGATCCGGCCGATCGTTATTCTCAGGGCGAAAAAATCGATCACCGACAGCCATGACTTTTTCGACATCATTTCGCGCTATCCCGAGCAGCAGGATCAGGTCGAGAAGCTTTACGGCA
>JBDHSY010000467.1:0-2882 GCA_039808405.1 Xanthobacteraceae bacterium | reverse complement strand
GGCGGACTTCGCTGTCGATCTTCTGCGCGGTCGCCTCCGAGACGTTCTGCTGGCGGTTGACCGACATGCCGAGAAACACCTCGTCCTGGTTCTCGCCATAGGCGACGGTGCCGAGCTCGTCGGACAGGCCCCAGCGCGTCACCATCATCTTGGCGAGGCGGGTCGCCTGCTCGATGTCGGAGGATGCGCCCGAGGTCACCTTGTCGCGGCCGAACACCAGTTCTTCCGCGACGCGCCCGCCCATCATGATGGCGAGCCGCGAGGTCATCTGCTCCAGCGACATCGACATCTTGTCGCGCTCGGGCAGCTGCATGACCATGCCGAGCGCGCGGCCGCGCGGGATGATGGTGGCCTTGTGGATCGGGTCGGTGGCCTTGACGTTGAATGCGACGATGGCATGGCCGCCCTCGTGATAGGCGGTCAGCATCTTCTCTTCCTCGGTCATCACCAGCGACTTGCGCTCGGCGCCCATCATCACCTTGTCCTTGGCCTCCTCGAACTCGGCCTGGGTCACCATGCGCTTGTTGCGGCGCGCTGCCGTCAGCGCCGCCTCGTTGACGAGGTTCATCAGGTCGGCGCCGGAGAAGCCGGGGGTGCCGCGCGCGATCACCTTGAGGTTGACGTCGGGCGCCAGCGGAACTTTACGCACATGCACTTTCAGGATCTGCTCGCGGCCGACCACGTCCGGGTTCGGCACCACCACCTGGCGGTCGAAGCGGCCGGGACGCAGCAGCGCCGGATCGAGCACGTCGGGCCGGTTGGTGGCGGCGATCAGGATCACGCCCTCGTTGGCCTCGAAGCCGTCCATCTCGACCAGCAACTGGTTCAGCGTCTGCTCGCGCTCGTCGTTGCCGCCGCCGAGGCCGGCGCCGCGATGGCGGCCGACCGCGTCGATCTCGTCGATGAAGATGATGCAGGGCGCGTTCTTCTTGGCCTGCTCGAACATGTCGCGGACGCGGCTGGCGCCGACGCCGACGAACATCTCGACGAAGTCGGAGCCCGAGATGGTGAAGAACGGCACGTTGGCTTCGCCCGCGACCGCGCGCGCAATCAGCGTCTTGCCGGTGCCGGGCGGGCCGACCAGCAGGACGCCGCGCGGAATCCGCCCGCCGAGCCGCTGGTACTTGCCGGGGTCGCGCAGGAATTCGACGATCTCCTGCAAATCCTGCTTGGCCTCATCGACGCCGGCGACGTCCTCGAACGTCACCCGGCCATGCGCCTCGGTGAGCATTTTCGCCCGCGACTTGCCAAAGCCCATCGCCTTGCCGGCGCCGCCCTGCATCTGCCGCGACAGAAACACCCACACCGCGATCAGCGCGATGAACGGCAGCCAAGACACCAGGAGCGAGACGAACCACGGCACGTTGTCGCCCGGCGGCTTGGCGGTGATCGCGACCTTGCCGTCGTAGAGGCGCTTCACCAACGTCGGGTCGTTGGGCGCATAGGTCTGGAAGGTCGAGCCGTTGGTAAAGGTGCCGCGGATCTCGTTGCCCTGGATCACCACGTCGCGGACGTGGTTCTGATCCACCTCGGTGAGAAGCTGGGAGAACGGAATGTCCTGCGTCGCCGTGCGCTGTCCGGGATTCTGGAACAGCGTGAACAGCGCCAGCAGCAGCAGCACGATGATGACCCAGAGAGCGAAATTGCGCAGGTTGGCGTTCATGAAATTTCCTTATGCGCCGCGCGGACCGCGACCGGGATCACCGTATCGGCCGCCGGCCGGGCCGGCACGCCTTTTCGTTCAATTTAGGCGCGGCGCCCCTGCCTGCCAAGGGAACCGGAGCGGACTATTTAGCGCATCCCGCGGACGCGCGGGCCTTTTTCCAGTCGTTGGCTTTCGACAGAGTTAAGTCGAAACACCGCCCCGCGGTCGTTGATCTGACGCAAGCCCGGCGCACCCTCGGCAGATCGCGGGCCGTGTAGTCCAGCAGATGGCAAGGGGAAACGGCTTTTTCAATGGCGACTTAGAGCATGATCCCGAAAAGTGGGAACCGGTTTTCGGACAAGATCATGCTCACACAAACAGACTCTAGCGCCGCGGGCGGCGCGGCGGCGCGGCACGGACCTCGATCCGCCCGCGCTCCAGCCGCACCATGGCGCCGGCCAGCGTGCGCTTGAGCGGCGCCCCGCTTCGCGTGGCCTCGGCAAGCGCCGCCACCAGCGCCTCGACCTTGCCGAGTTCGACCGGCCCCTCGTGGCCGACCGCGGCGATGGCGCGGATCAAAAGCCGCACCCGGATTTCCTCGGCCAGCGCTGCGAAGGCCGTGGCCTCGATGCCGGGCCGCCGGCCGGCGTGGCTGCTGGCTTGTCGGCTGGCTTGGCGACTGGCCAGATAGCGCGCCGCGCCGTCGGTCATCACCTCGAGCGCGGCGTCGGCCCGCGCCAGCCGGGCGGCGAGGCGGGCCAGGCTGCGGGCGTCGGCGCCCTCGGCGGCGAGGTGCGGCATCAGGGTCCGCAGCCGCGCCCGCGTGTAGTGCGGATCGCTGTTGGTGGGATCGTCGGCATAGCCGATACCGGCGCGGCGCAAGGTGGCGATCAGCCGCGACTTGCCGATGCCGAGCAGCGGCCGCAGCAGCGTCACGCCGTCGCGCGTCGAGACCTCCGCCATGCCGCCGAGACCGCCGAGCCCGGAGCCGCGCAACAGCCGCATCAGCACCGTTTCGGCCTGATCGTCCTGGGTGTGCGCGGTGACGACGGCGGCGGCGCCGTGGCGCCGCGCCGCCTGCCCCAGCAGCGCATAGCGCGCCGCGCGGGCCGCCGCCGGCAGCCCGGTCGCGGGCTTTTCGCCGCGCGAGCGCACGGTGCGGTGCAAAATGCCCCAGTCCGCCGCGCGCCGCTTGACCTCGCGCGCCTCGCGCGCCGCCTCCGGCCGCAAGCCGTGA
>JBDHSY010000466.1:0-2889 GCA_039808405.1 Xanthobacteraceae bacterium | reverse complement strand
CGCCGTCGCCCGCGGCCCGAGCGGCGGCAGCAGCGTCAGTTCCAGCGCGACGGTGCGCCGGCCGGCCCGCGCGGCAATCCCGGCCACGGCGGGCAGCGCCTCCTCCGCGACGATGGCGAGCAGGTCGGCCAGCGCGGCGCGGCTGCCGGGAGCGAACAGGGCTGGGAACGGCCGCCCCTCGGCGTCGGGGCCGATCAGGGAGCGCAGTCCGGTGCCGACCTCGCGCAGCGCATGGCTTTCGGCCGCGCCGGCGACCGCGAACGCGTAGCTCACAAGCTGCGGCCCGACCCCGCGCGCCGCGTTGGCCGGCTCCCCGGTCCGCTGGCGCAGAGTCTGCCAGCGGGCATGGAAGGCGCGGCTTGCCGGATGTTTCATGGCACGTCCCGACCGGTCGGAGGAAGGCGGCGGCCCGACCCGCCCCACGCCGTCCGCGCGGCACCTGACGTTGTGCCGCAGCCGCCGCCACCCGTCCATGGCCGGCCCGGGCCGGCGGCGCGGATCGCCGCGGGAACTGCCGTTAAGGTTAAATTAACGATGACCTTGGGGTTTCTGCTTACGATGGGGTAGTCTTCGGCTCTCCAAATGTTGCGGGGCCCGGCGTTCTCCACCGCAGGGCCGGGCAGGGGGCAAAGAACAGAGCCATCGCGATGCGAGGCGCGGGGAGGGGTGGGAGCGCCTCCTGTGCCGCGTCGCCAGGGGCCGAAACGCGAAAAGGGAGGGCGCCGCCCTCCCTTTTTTGTTGCCCTCCCGCTGCCGGGGAGCGGCCGGAGGGCAAGCCAGGCCCGCGAGGCTGCTTGCGCGAGGACGTCAAGGTCATTAACTGACGTCATTCGTTTTGCGAGTCGGCAGGTTTTTCAAGTTGAATGGTCCGCGCGAACCGATCCTGAACCTGCCGGCGGCCTTGACGGCCTATATCGTCCTGCTCGCCGCCATTCACGGCGTGCGGATGCTGCTGCCGTCCGATCTCGACCTCTGGGTGATCGAGCTTTTCGCCTTCATCCCGCGGCGCTACGACATGACGCTGTTGTGGCAGCCGCTGCGCGGCGGCGATGCCGCCAAGGTGTGGACCTTTTTCACCTATTCGCTGCTGCACGCCAACGTCACCCACCTGGCCGTCAACGTGCTGTGGCTGCTGCCGTTCGGCGCCGCGGTGGCGCGCCGGTTCGGGGCGGCGCGCTTCTACGCGCTGATGGCGGTGACGGCGATTGCCGGGGCGGCCGCCCACCTGATCACGCATGCGCACGAACTCGAGCCGATGATCGGCGCGTCCGCCTCGGTGTCGGGGGCGATGGCGGCGGCGATCCGCTTCGCCTTCCAGCGCGGCAGCTTCCTGTCGTTCGCCCACCGCGCCGAGGCCGACGCCGCGCTGGTGCCGGCGGTGTCGCTGACGCAAGCCTTGCGCAATCCGCGCGTGCTGATGTTCCTCGCGATCTGGTTCGGCATCAACATCGTGTTCGGCGTCGGCTCGGTCAGCGCCGGCCTCGGCGTGGAAGGCGTGGCCTGGGAGGCGCATATCGGTGGCTTCCTCGCCGGGCTTCTGCTGTTCTCGCTGTTCGATCCGATCCCGCGGGCGGGCCGCGGCGTGCGCCACGTCGCCGATCCGTCCGACCCGAACTGAGTACCGCCGCTGCGCCGTCTCGCCGCCACGAAAAAATGACGCTTTTGCGCCGAACCAAATCGCGACATCGCCGTTGATCCCGCATCGGCCAGGAATCCGCCACGCGAGGCGGGCGGCCGGGCAGGGAGAAGCGACAATGACGGTCAGTGCGATTCTCGACCTCAAGGGGCATCACGTCGTTACCGTTCATCCGGACGTTGCGTTGTCGGAGGCGATCCGCGTGCTCACGGAACGCCGCATCGGCTCCGTGCTGGTGATGTCGGACGGCGGTATCGAGGGCATCCTGTCAGAGCGCGACGTGGTGCATGCGCTGGGCTTGCGCGGGGCCGCCGCGCTCGATGCGCCGGTCAAGTCGGTGATGACGCACAAGGTGGTGACGTGCCGGCGCGCCGACACCGTCGCCGCGATCATGGAGGTGATGACCGAGCAGAAATTCCGTCACCTGCCGGTGGTCGAGGACGGCGAACTGATCGGGCTGATCTCGATCGGCGACGTGGTGAAGTGGCGGGTCGGCGAGTACGAGGCCGAGCAGGAGGCGCTGCGCGACTACATCAAGACCGCCTGAGCGCGCCTTTCTCCTAAGCGGGCCTCTCTCTTACGGCGTGTCGCGCTGGCTGGTGCCGGGCGCCTCGTTGGCGGTCGGCGCCATGATCTGGATGGCCTCCTCGATCGCCTCGATGGCGCGCTCGGTGGCGCGTACGCCGTGCGCGATGGTTTCCGCGGCGCGATGGAAGTCGAACCAGCCGGTGCTGCCGACCCGCGGCGAGATCAGCACGTCGGGCGGATCGCCGGCGAGGCGCGCCCGCGTGATGCGGTCCTGCATGATGTTGAAGGCATCCACCATCACGGTCGATATGCCGGGCCGGCCGGCGCTGCCGAAGAACTCGCGCTTGACGGCGCGCTCGGGCGAGAACAGCCGCCCCAGCCCGCGCCGCGGCGACGCTCCCGTCTCGAGGTCCGCCAGAGGCTCCGGCGCGTCCGGCGGCGTGCCGTAGCCGGCGATGGTCGCGCCGTGCCCGCCGATGTCGGCGGAGACGTTGGCGGCGATCACGATCTCGGCGCCCAGCGCGCGGGCCACCGACACCGGCACCGGATTGACCAGCGCGCCGTCCACCAGCCAGCGCTCGCCGACGCGCACCGAGGCGAAAATGCCCGGCAGCGCATAGGAGGCGCGCAGCGCTTCGACCAGCCGGCCATGGGTCAGCCAGATCTCGTGCCCGGTGTTGATCTCGGTGGCGACGCTCGCGAATTTCAGCGGCAGCTCCTCGATG
>JBDHSY010000465.1:0-2891 GCA_039808405.1 Xanthobacteraceae bacterium | reverse complement strand
AGTACCAAGATTGCACCCTGCAGCAGCACGATGTGATCCGACGGCTCGCCAATCATTTGCCGACGTGCGTTTTTGGCGACCCGCTTCAGGCCATCTTCGACTTCCGGGGCCAAACGCCGGTTAGCTGGGAGAAGGATGTCTTTCCAAACTTTGGACAAGCAGCCGAACTGGCAACTCCATGGCGATGGAAGAACGCCGGGAACGAGGATCTCGCCGAATGGCTTCGAGCCGTGCGGCTGGCGCTTCAGAAGGGCGAAATTCTTGATCTCAGCAATCGTCCAAATTGCGTAACCTGGACCGCCTTGCCCGCCGATCCGCGCCATCAGCAGGCTACAGTAGTCCGGCAATGCCTCGAATCGATGCGCGATGACCTGCTTGGAAACCTCATAGTCATGGGCGACAGCACTAGCGAAAACCGTCGATCGGCGCTGGCGCAGAAGCTCGCACAGCAAGGGTTCGTCAATATCGAGGCGGTCGGCTGCAAGACGCTTTTCGCCGCGGCCAGAGCCATTGATGGGTCGGTCGGACAAGCGCGTTTCAAGATGCTCCTGGCTTTCGCCGCCAAATGTATGATCGGGGCCGACAAGGCAGAACTCCAGCGCGCCGTTGACGCCCGCCAACAGGGCCGCCGCTTGGGCCAGGCTAAATTCGGCGATCTTTTGCAGCTCACCGATGCGATCATCCAGGACGGTGGCGATGACTCGATGCTCGCCTTCCTCCAGGCGCTGCGAGATCGGCCGGGCGTCCGCATCTACCGCCGCGAAATGTACTTTGCGATGCAATCGGCCCTCCAGACCACGACGAAGACCCAACCCCCGAGCCTCCACGCGTCGATCTGGGAGGTTCAAAATCGAAGTCGTCACGCCGGTCGCCGATTGGGAATCCGCAGTATTGGAAGCACGCTCTTGGTGAAAGGTTTGGAGTTCGACCGAGCCATCGTGACATCAACCGACGCAATGAGCGGCAAGGATTTGTATGTAGCGCTCACGCGCGCGACGAAAACTATAAGAATTATATCGCCGAGCGTCCGCTTCACGCCTGCGGCGTAGAGCGCGCTTCTCACTCAGAACAACAACTCGGTGGAAGCATTGCGCCAAGACAAATGGCAACACGTCCAACGAACATAGAAGGTCATTCTAGGAGGATTTATGGCAACCACTGCTTACTCGCAACACTACGCTCGCGAGATCGACGTCGAGCAACTCGCATGGTTGCTGAGCGGAAGGCAGCCCATTGCCGCCGAGCAGGTTCCCGAAATAGATCCCAAATGGAGCGACTGGATTCGCTCGGACGTTCGATGTTCGTCGTGCGGCAGCACCGGCGCTCATGTCGTGCGTTCGGCTCGCGCCCGCGCAACGCAAAAGCTGATCAGGCAATCTCACTTCCGGTTCGTCGGGCAGGACGGCAACGACGCGCATCATCCTTTCTGTGAATTCTATGGCGAAGACGATGGCGTGCTCACCCAACCTGACGGGCTCGTGAATCTCGGGTCTGAGAAATCTGCAGAAACACGACTGATCAGAGAGCTTGTGTGCAAAGGTATCGAGCAGAAGCTATTCGATCAGTCGACGATCCGCGCCATGCGCCAATGGTTTTTCGAACTGAAAGCCTCTAGCCGCGTCCGGGTGACGGTCACACCTGAGCAAATTGAATGGACCCGATGCCTACGGCGCCACTCGCATTATCAACGCTGGACCTTCCATCCTGCCCAAGCAGAAATGCCAGGCTTCGATTGGGCAGCCGCGGCAAAGTACCAATTCACAGAAGAGCACCTTGCCCTGTTTGAACTTCTCAGGGAGACGCCGGTCGAGCCGCCGCATTGGCGTCGGGCCCAGGAACTGGCCACGAAGCACAAGGATCAGGAGGTTTTCGACGTCAGTGCCTTGCGGCCGCACTACGACGCAGCGCTCACGCTCTGTGGTTTTGTCGCGAAGAACGCTGGCATCAAGTTCAGTCCGATCAATCCTGATTCCTACAGGTGGAAGGGACCGCCGATTCCACTCCTTGCCCTCTGCGCACTGTCGTTGTTTGTCTGCCGGTGGGATATGAACGCGGCAATCGCAACGTTTGCGAAGCTCTTGACGGCGCCGGCGCCGGCTGACCTGTCTCTTGGCAATGTCATCGGTCTAAACCCATTTCACGAATACACACCTTGGCGCCTAGTCCAGTTGTCAACCGATATTGCAGCGCGTGGCTTCGAAGGATACCACTATCCCGCCCAACTGATGGCGATAGAAGCGAAGCTGCGCGAGCAATACCGCCTATGGAAACTGCAGAATCCATAGGCACCCAGCCTGGCCCTACGATCGCCTACTGCAGAAGATTCAGATCGAGCAGCGATTTCGCAAACCGCTCGATGAAGCGCCTTGCGTGGCGCATTCCATCGTCCAGTTCGGCCTCACTGATTTCGTGTGCTCGATGGATGATCCCGTCGCGTCGCCCGATTAGCAAACTCAGATTGTCCCGATGCGGCAATCTTTGAGGTGCCGTCAGGACGCCGATGCGCCGCGGCGCAGACTGGAGAGCGCCGAGCGCCTCGCGAGGGCCAAGCGTTTCGGTCCCGTTTTCCCGAAAAGCAGACAGCGCTAAATCGTCCCGAACCGGCGCATCATACTGTCAGCCGGCATGTTCGCCGTGCGCGGCCGCATCCAGCGCGAGGGCGAAGTCGTGCATCTCGTCGCCCAGCGCCTGACTGATCTCGGCGGACCTCGCCAGTGTCGGCGATCGCGACGCCGCATTCCCGCTGCCGCATGGACGCGGTGACGAATTCCACCATGGCTCGCCGACCCCCGATCCGCGCGGTCTGGCACCGAAGGGGCTGCGCACACGCGACATCTACGTCCGCGATCTGCACATCGACTCGATCAAGGTGAAGACGCGGGATTTTCGAT
>JBDHSY010000464.1:0-2901 GCA_039808405.1 Xanthobacteraceae bacterium | reverse complement strand
TCGTGCGCGGTGTAGGCGGTATTCAGTGGCAGATAGACCGCGCCGGCGCGCACGGTGGCGAGATAAAGTACGAGGTTCTCGACCGACTTCTCGGTCTGCACCGCGACACGGTCGCCGGGCCTGACGCCGCGCGCCGCCAGCAGGTTGGCCATCCGGCCGGTGCGCGCCACCAGGTCGCCGTAGCCGATGCGCTCGCCCTCGGCGGTTTCGATCGCGGTCTTTGCCGGCTCGCGCAAGGTGCCGAGCAGGCGTGAGAACAGGTTGGCGTCGGTGTCGGTCATGCGGCGGTCCGGGTTGGCAGGCGTCGGCGGCAAGGAGGAAGGTCCGGTCACCGTCCCGCGGCTCTCGGGGAGCCGGCGCAACGGCCCGGGCGTGCTGTTCTGGCGCGGCGTTTTCGCGTAACGTCGCTATAGACCCGCCTTGCGCTGCTGACAACAAAGCCGCCTTCACGTCCCTCAACCGCCCGCGACGGCGTCCGGCGCCGAACGGAACAAATCGCCCGCCGGATCGTCAGTTGCAGACACCATCCAACTCCCGGAGACCACGATGATCGCGCGGATGCTTCTTTCGACAATCGCCGCTCTCGCCGTTGCGGCCCCCGCCATGGCCGAAAGCGCCAAGGTCACGCTGAAGAACGCAAGCGGCGCCGAAGTCGGCACCGTCGCGCTCAGCGAGGGTCCGCACGGCGTGCTGATGCGGCTCGCGCTCAAGGGCCTGCCGCCGGGCGAGCACGCCTTCCACGTCCACGCCGTCGGCAAATGCGAGCCGCCGTTCACCTCGGCGGGCGGGCACTTCAATCCCACGGCCAAGAAGCACGGCATGATGGCGGCGGACGGCCAGCATGCCGGCGACATGCCCAACCTGATCGTGCCGGCCTCCGGCGAGTTGCAGGCGGAAATCGTCAACAGCGCGGTCACGCTGGAAAAGGGCAAGCCGAACTCGCTCCACCAGCAGAACGGCACCGCCCTCGTCATTCATGCCGGACCTGACGACTACAAGAGCGATCCGGCCGGCAACGCCGGCGACCGCATCGCCTGCGGCGTGGTTCAGTAATCATCCGCGCGGCGCCGGCGCACGCTGGCCGACCGCCACGATGGCGCCGACCCCGAGCGCCACGGCGGAGGCCACCAGCGCATAGAACAGGCTGCCCAGCGCATCGGTGATCGCCCCGGTGACGAACGGCCCGAGCGTCTGGCCGAGGCTGAAGGCGATGGTCATGACGGCGATCGCCTGCGGCCACGCCGCCGGCGGATAGTTGAAGCGGACGAACGCCGTGGTCGCCGTGACCACGGCGAAGAAGGCAATGCCGAACACCAGGGCCGAGGCGCCGAGCAACACCGGCCCGTGCCCGGCCATCGGCAGCGCGGCGCCGACCGCGGTCATCGCCATCAGCACCGCCATCGCCGTGCCGTTGTCGCCGCGCTCGATCAGGCCGCGCCAGATCCACGGCGAGACGAAGGCGCCGAGCCCGATCGTGCACCAGAACGCGCTCTGCGCCAGCGCGCCGCCGCCGGCATCGCGCACATAGGCGATCATGAACGTCATGTAGGCGATGTAACCGGCGCCGAACAGAAAGTAGCCGATGAGGTAAGCGATGATCGGCCGCAGCGCGACGGGAGCGACCGCGCTTTCGCGCGGTGCCGGCGGGCTCTCGACGCGATAGGCCCAAACCACCAGCGCGAACGCCGCCGAGATCGCCGTCAGCACCACCCAGACCAGCCACCACGAGCCGCGGCCGAACGCCTCGAGCACGAACGGCGAGACCAGCCCGGACAGGATGATGCCGATCGCCGGCCCGGCATAGAACAGGCTGAGCAGCACCGCGGCCCGCGACGGATTGGCCTGCGCGATGGTCGCGGTCAGCGCGCCGCCGCCGACCAGCGAGAACGCAGCGCCGACGCCGAGCGCCAGCCGCGCCAGCGAGAACGGCACGACCTGCCCCGAGACCGCCGACAGCGCCAGTGCCGCGAGGCAGATCAGCATGCCGAGCCACACCGCGTTGAACGCCCCGATGCGCCGCACCAGCTGCGAGGCGCCGAGCGCGCCGGCGAGATAGCCCACCGCATTGACCGTGTTCATGAAGCCCGCGGTCGAATACGACCAGCCGAGGCTGTCGCGCATGTCGGGCAGCACCAGCGAGTAGGCGAAGCGCCCGATGCCGAGCCCGGCGGCGATCGACAGCGACAGGCTGAGAATGATCAGTGCGGGGTCGCTCGCCGCACCTGGCGATTGTCGGCTGGTCGTCACGCAAGTCCTCCGGCACGCCACTGTGGCAGCCCGGACGCGCCCTGCACAGGGGCGATGCGGCAATGGTGTCTTGCCAATTCGGCGGAGGGTCACTAGCAATCACCGGACTTTTCCCCAACCGACAAGGCATCCGAACATGACCACTCATAAACTTCTGCTGCTTCCCGGCGACGGCATCGGCCCCGAGGTGATGGCGGAAGTGAAGCGGCTGATCGGCTGGCTCGACGCGGAAGGGATTTTGCGCTTCGAGATCGAGGACGGACTGGTCGGCGGCGCAAGCTACGACGCCGACAAGGTCAGCATCACCGACGCCACCATGGCCAAGGCGCTCGCCGCCGACGCGGTGCTGTTCGGCGCGGTCGGCGGGCCGAAATGGGATCCGGTCCCTTACGAGGTGCGTCCCGAGGCCGGGCTGCTGCGGCTGCGCAAGGAGCTGCAACTGTTCGCCAACCTGCGCCCGGCGATCTGCTATCCGGCGCTCGCCGAAGCCTCGAGCCTCAAGCCCGACGTGGTCGAGGGGCTCGACATCATGATCGTGCGCGAACTGACCGGCGGCGTCTATTTCGGCGAGCCGAAAACCATCACCGACCTCGGCAACGGCCAGAAGCGCGCCATCGACACCCAGGTCTACGACACCTACGAGATCGAGCGCAT
>JBDHSY010000463.1:0-2901 GCA_039808405.1 Xanthobacteraceae bacterium | reverse complement strand
GACAGGATAGGCGGCCGCATCCGCAGTCTCCACAGCTTTATTTACGCAGGCATTCTGGCGCAACCTGAGGCGGTCCAAGACGATGTGGACCTCGTCGCCATGGGCGCCGACCGCATTGGTGTCGTCGTCTGTAACACTCCTCCACTGCCGTCCGAGTTCTCGGTTGGCGACATGGATATTGGTGGCCCGGCCATGATCAATGCGGCAATAAAGAATTACCGCAACGTTCTGGTGTTCACGAGCCCGTCGCAATATGCAGCGGGACTAGAGCGCCTCGGCTCGCAGGCCCTATCCGTGCAGTACCGCCAGGAGCTGGCCTCGCAGGCGGCCCAGCACGTTGCAGCCTACAGTCTCAACGTCGCCGCTCTACCTGAGCTCAGCTGAGCGTTGCAGGGCTAGTTCGAGGGCTAAAGCAACGCCATCTTCGTCGTTTGATGCAGTAACGCTGTCTGCGTAAGCACGCACAGAATCATGGCCGTTAGCCATGGCAACGGATTGACCAGCGAAGGCCATCATCGGCAAGTCGTTCGGCATATCGCCGATGGCAATCACCCGCGAAGCATCGATTCCCGCCTCTGAACAATACTCAGCCAGTGCGTTTGCTTTGTCTATACCTAGGGCCGATATCTCGACGTATTCAGTGCCCGAGTGAGTTACGGTCGCCTTCGCGCCAACGGCCGCCTGACAGAGGTCTTGTAAATCGCTGATGTTGATGTTTGAGTCGCGCACGATCAGTTTCGCTACCGGACGATCCAAAAGCGTGGTGACGTCGCCGATAGACACTTCATGGTCCGGCGAATCACTTAGTGGAAAGGCTTCATCTCGCGCAATGTGCAGGCCGAACTCAAGCGCAAAGGCGGCCTCAGTCAGCTTCGATCGCAATACGTCAATCATCTCAAGCACAAAGGCATCATCAAGACAGCGCCGCGTGCGTACGGTATCGGTTGCAAAGTCATAGATGAGCGCGCCATTGGAACAGATGGCAGCACCTGAAGTTACGAAAACCTCATGCAGAAATTTGATCGAGCGCGGGGGCCGTGCGGTTACAACAAGAGCGAAATTGCCCGCAGCACGCCACTTGTCCAACGCCCGCTTGGTGTAGTCACTGACCGTAAGCGAGGTCGTCAAAAGCGTGCCGTCGAGATCGATGGCCGCCAACCACGGTTGGGGGTCAGCAAACACCAGAAAGACCCTCGCCCTCAACCGTTGGCGCCAATGAAGGCACTGCTGAAATAGTAAGTGAAGACATAGGTGACGGGTCGAGAAGCATGGGGGTCATCGTTCCTGGGTGCTGCAGCTTGATCGCGGCAGCGTCCATCCCGAAGCTTACGGCGTTGGTGAGTTCGCGCCACGTGAAGTTACTCAGCTCATTCTTGCCGCTTGTCAATTTGACGACCATGGCAGCAAGCAACGCATCACCCGCGCCGATCACGTGCTCAGTAGAGGAAACCGGAGCAGCATGTGCAGGTGAAGACCCGCTCCGAATCGTCTCGCCGCGCTGCATGATTACTGTCGCGCCGTCGGCGCCAAGCGTTTGCACAAACGCGCCCCGCGGTCTCACGGCGTCATGCAAAGCCCGGGCCTGGCTTGCCGCGTCCGCTTGACGGAGACCGAGGTTCAGGTCTTCATACAGAACGTCGGCCTCGATCTGATTGACCACGACAAGATGCGTCTGGTGAAAAAGTGCCGGGTCGATGCGACGTGCCGGCTCAACGGCCTCAGGAGCAAGATTAAGGGCGACGAAAATGTCGTGCTCATTGGCAAACCGCAGAGCAGCCTCGCTTGCCGGTGACGAGATGCCTTGGTTGACGATAAGCGCCTTCAGGGGCTTCTCAGCATGGAGGGCAATCAAGCTTCTCGTTACATGCTCAGCGCTTAGTAGCCAATTTGCTCCGCGTTCAATTCGCCAGTCATCTCCTTCGAAAAAATCAGCTCCCGTGCGCGCATGATCGGTGACGCCAACGTAGCGGCGGTCCACTCCAACTTTGTCCAGCGCTCGCAAACACTTGGCACCCCATTGATCGCGGCCTACAAGACCAACCACGGCTGCAGGACTCCCGAGCACCTGAGCCACCGCGGCATAATTTGACGCCTTACCGCCAGGCGCTACCCGAAGCGACCCATCAGGGTTATAAAGACGTCGACCATGACGTCACCAACGCACGCGATCACTCGTTACTTCTTTCGGTAGTTGTCGTCAGACCGTTCGAGCTGCAAAACGCAGCGTGGCCCGCAAGGTCGGCCCATCCTTGTAGAAGATCGGAGGATTTGCGAACCAAGGCTTGGTACAAGCCTTCTTCATCTCGGGCCAACCGAAAGAGTTGCGAATGCTTAGCCACTTCCGTGCTGTTCTGCATATCGATACCCCCAACGCTCACTGAGTAGTCGGCGAGGACGTCTAAACAAGCGCTCATAACCTGAGGGGTGGTGTCGTCAGCAAGCAAGATCGGTACAACGTTGTTAGCCATCATTGGAGCAACTCGGGTGATCGCGGCCGTTGAGTCGAGAACGATCGATTGATTACCTGTGATCATGTCTGGCTGATGTGCGGATGCATCAACGAGTACGTAATCGGTGCTCGGATCGAGGTGCGCTTGAAGCATCGCCATGTAGTCACTGAAGTCACCCTGGCTGACGCCCATTGCAGCAATGATCGAACTCGTCACGTTACTTCTGATCGCGCTCAACTCCGAGGGCGTCGTGCGATATTGAAGTTGAATGGACGCTTGCGCTCGGCTAATGCCATAAGTGCTGAATATTGCCTTCAAATAGGAGGGTCGCCAGCGGCAGTCGATTGAATCGTCTGAGGACCGGCCGCTGGCGATTTTCTTCAGGCAATGTCCACGGCGCACCTAGTCGTGAGATAAGAAACGAGCCGGCCACCTTCTCCCCCAAGAAAGC
>JBDHSY010000462.1:0-2904 GCA_039808405.1 Xanthobacteraceae bacterium | reverse complement strand
CGCATCGACCTTGGCGCGATGGTGCATCTCGACGATCTCGATGTCGAACGCCTCGCCGAGCGCGCGGGCCGCGGCGCGCGTCAGCGCCGCCAGCAGGTTGACGCCGAGGCTCATGGTGCCGGACTGCACGACGGTGGCGCGCGAGGTGACGCTCTTGATCACCGCCTCGTCGGAGGCCGATAGCCCGGTGGTGCCGATGACGTGCACGAGCCGGCGCTCGGCAGCCACCGCGACATTGGCGATCGAGGCCGCGGGCGTCGTGAAGTCGAGGATGCCGTCGGCGTTGGCGGACAGCGCCCACAGGTCGGCGGACAGGTGGACCCCGCACGGCGCGAGCCCGGCCAGCGCGCCGGCGTCCTGTCCGATCAAGGCAGAGCCGGGCGCCTCCAGCGCGCCGGCCAGCGTGGCGCCGGGGGTCTCATGGATGGCGCGCACCAGCGCACGGCCCATCCGGCCGCCGGCTCCGGCAACGATCAGGCGCATGTCGGCCACTAATCCATTCCCTATTCCATACCCACTGGACAGGGTTCTATAGACGTTCGTCGGCCTGCTGTCAGCGGTCCCGGTTTACGGCTGCGGGCCGTCATACCCCTCGACGACGATCAGGTCGCCCTCGCCGTGGGGTTTGCGCATCTCGACCAGCCGCTGGTACTCCGGGGAATTGTAGCAGGCGAGTGCGGTGTCGTAGTCCTTGAACTCGATCACTACGTTGCGCGAGCGCGAGGTGCCTTCCTTGCATGCGAAGGCGCCGGCGCGGACCAGAAACCGGGCGCCGTATTTGTGGAACACCGGGCCGTTGGCGGCGACGTACTGCTTGTAGCCGTCGGCATTGTGCACATCGAGCCGTGCGATCCAGTAGCCTTTTGCCATGCCGTCCTCCTGCTAGTTTCGCGCCGCGGCGATCTCGGCGACGATCGTCTCCGCGGCCGCCTTCGGATCGTCGGCGGCGACGATCGGCCGGCCGACGACGAGATAATCGGCGCCCGCGGCGATCGCCCGCGCCGGCGTCATGATGCGCTTCTGGTCGCCGGCCGCGCTGCCGGCCGGGCGGATGCCCGGCGTCACCAGGCTCATGCGCTCGCCGGCAACGGCGCGCAGGGCTCCCGCCTCCGCCGCCGAGCAGACCAGGCCGTCGATGCCGAGGTCGCGGGCCTGCCGGGCGCGCAAGCCGACGAGGTCGCCGACGCCGAGCCGGTAGCCGGCGCTCGTAAGGTCGGCGTCGTCGTAGGAGGTCAGCACGGTGACGGCGAGGATTTTCAGCGCGGTGCCTTTCGCCGCCTCGGCGGCCGCCTGCATGGTCTGCGGATAGGCGTGCACGGTGAGGAACGTGGCGCCAAGCCGGGCGACGCTGTCGACGCCGCGCGCGACCGTATTGCCGATGTCGTGCAGCTTGAGGTCGATGAACACCTGCTTGCCGGCGCGGGCGAGGTCGGCCGCGAGCGCAAGGCCGCCGGCGAAGCCGAGCTGATAGCCGATCTTGTAGAAGCTCACGGCGTCGCCGAGCCGGCCGATCAGGGTGTTGGCGGCGCCGGTGTCGGGCACGTCGAGCGCGACGATCAGGCTGTCGCGGGCATGAGCGGGGCGGGTCGGCATGGTCACATCATCCGCTGCGCGACGTCGATGAGCTGGCGCACCATGCCGGCGAGCATCGCCGCATCGCGCGGGTCCTTGAGGCGGTCGTTGTCGTCGTAGGCGTGGCTCGCGGCCGACAGCGCCATCTGCTTCGGAATCACCTGCGCGCCGCAGCCGATCTCCAGCACCTGGCGCAGGCCGAACAGCATCCGCATGCCGCCGAACTTGCCGTCGGAGGCGGCAGCGATGGCGAACACCCGCTCGCGAAACACCTGCCCCAGCGTCTCGTCGCGCTCGCGCACCCGCGTCACCCAGTCGATGGTGTTCTTCACCAGCGGCGGGATCGAGGAGTTGTACTCCGGCGAGACGATCACCACGCCCTGGTGGCGGCCGATCATGCGCTTGAGGTTGACGGCGTTCTCCGGCACGCCGGAGGTTGCCTCGAGATCGCCGTCGTAGATCGGCAGGGGATAGTCGGCGAGCGAGATCTGCGTGACGTCGACGCCGGCGAGCGCGATCTCGCGGGCGACGACGCCGGCAAGGCGCGCGTTGAGCGAGCCGGTCCGCAGCGAGCCGGGGATGACGAGGACTTTCAGCACGGACATGACTTCAGGGCGCCCCCTTGCGGCCGAAGCGGGGGCGGCCCCGTCGCGTCGGCATGACGTTCAGCCTTTGCGATAGACCCAGACCCGTGCCGGCGGCAGGTTCATCCAGATGCGCTCCGAGGCTTCGGTCGCCACGCCCGGCAGCGATTTCGGAATCGGCGGCACCACCGAGTAGGTGAACTGGATGAACGGCGCGCCGGGGGCGAGCGCCGCAAAGGCGTCGCGGACCAGCCGGAGGCGGGTCAGCATCGGCTTGGTGACCAGCGGCAGGCCGGAAACCACCGCGGCGGCCGGACCGGTCATGACGCCTTGCAGCGAGCTGCGCAGCGTATAGGCGTCGCCCTGCACGATCCTGGCCTGCGGATAGCGCTCGCGCAGCAGGGCGCAGAAGCCGGGATTGTACTCGACCAGCACCAGCCGGTGCTCGGCGATGCCGTGGTCGATCAGGGCCTCGGTGATGGCGCCGGTGCCGGGCCCGAGCTCGATGACCGGACCGGAGAACTGGTCGCCGACATAGTGCGCCATGGTGCGGGCGAGCACGCGCCCGGATGGCATCACCGCGCCCATGTGCAACGGCTTCTCGATCCACGAGCGGATGAAGCGGACCTCATCGTCGAGCCGGGCGACTTTTTTCGGGGCGCGTAGCGGCGCGGGGAGCGGCATGTCGTTACCTGACGGGAAAGCAGGAGACCGGTCCGCCTTCAGGGCGCTTGTATCGTCGCCCGGC
>JBDHSY010000461.1:0-2905 GCA_039808405.1 Xanthobacteraceae bacterium | reverse complement strand
ATCGGCAACCTCATGCTGGTGATCATCAACCTGCCGCTGATCGGCATGTGGGTGAAGCTCCTCAGCATTCCGTATCGGCTTCTGTATCCCAGCATTCTGATGTTCTGCTGCATCGGCATCTATTCGATCAACAACTCCTCTTTCGATGTCGTCATGGCCGGCGCTTTCGGCCTCGTCGGCTACTGGATGATCAAATACGACTTCGAGCCGGCGCCGCTTGCGTTGGGGTGGGTGCTCGGACCGCTGATGGAAGAGAACCTTCGCCGGGCCATGCTGCTGTCGCGTGGCGATCCGAGCGTCTTTGTCACGAAGCCGATCTCGGCGGGGCTGCTTGGCTTTGCACTGCTTCTGCTGGTTCTCGCCGTTCTTCCTGCGCTGAGAAAGAAGCGCGAGATCGTTTTCGTCGAGGAGTGATCGTCGGGCGCTGCCGCGCTGCCCGGCCCCCTGCAGGTGGCGGGCGACTCTTCGCCGTTCGCTCCGGATTGGCGGGCGACCGCCCGAAGCGGCCACGGGCAGACAGCCGGATGCGGGGATAGTCTTCAAGGCGCGGTGAGAGGGGCGCGACACTCACCATCCCGCGCTGAACCGGGATCAAACGAGTTGTCGCGTCCGGTAAGATATCATATAAGATTATAAGCTGACAGATTGACCATGGGAGCTTGAATTGACGATCGATCCCCAAAGCCTGCGCGGGTTCGTTGCATCGGTGGAGAATGCAAACCCCGCTGACGTTCTTCGTATTACAGAGCCTGTCAGCCAAAGGCTCGAAACGACCTCGATCGTTTTCGAGCTCGATCGGATGAACAAAAGCCCCATCGTGATTTTTGAGAACGTCGCCGGCTTCGACATGCCGGTGGTGACCAACACGGCGGGAAGCCGGGATCTGCTGGCCCGTTGCCTGAAGACGACGGTGGCGGATCTGCCGACGGCCTTCCGCGAGAAGTGCCAGAGCTACATCCCGCCGGAGGTGGTGAGCAAGGGTGCCTGGGATGAAATCGTTCTCGAGGGCGATCAGGTCGATCTGACCAGGCTTCCGATCCCGTACCAGTTCACCGTCGATGCCGCGCCCTACATCACGGCAGGGCAGGTGACCGCGCGTGACCCGCAAACCGGTGTCGATACCACGGGCTTCCATCGCCTGATGCTGAAGGGCAAGAACCGCCTGGGCATCTCGCTGCATTCGCGCCGGCGGATGTACGAGTTCCACCGGCGCGCGGAGGAACGGGGAGAGGCGCTGCCGGCGGCGGTGGTGATCGGCGTGCACCCGCTGCACTACATGGGCTCGATGACCTATGCCTATCCGCCGCATGTGCGGAAGTTCGAGATTATCGGCGGGTTGTTCGGCGAGCCGTATCGGCTGGCGCGCTGTGGCGTCGCCGACCTGGAGGTGCCGGCGGGCGCGGAAATCGTGCTCGAGGGCGAAATTCTCGCCGGGGTTCGCGAGCCGGAAGGTCCCTTTGGAGAATTCACGGGATACGCGTCCTATCGCAGCACGCAGAACGTCTTCGTGGTCCATCGCATCCGCATGCGCAAAGACGCCTATTTCCACAGCGTCGTGTCCGGCATGTCGCGGGATCACATCCTTATTTCCTGCGTCACCCGCGAGGGCGAACTGCTGAACGCGCTGCGCCGCAATCTGCCCAACGTGCGGGCCGTCCACGTGCCGCATAAAACCTGCGGCGCCTTTCTTGCCATCGTGTCGATGAAGAAGGTGGCGGAGGGGGAGCCGAAGATGGCGATCCTGTCGGCGCTCGGCACGGAGCTCTATACGAAGCAGGTGATCGTCGTCGACGACGACGTCGATATTTTCGACATCGACGACGTCATGTGGGCGGTCGCGACACGGATGCGCGCGGAGCGCGACGTGATGCTGATGCCAGGCGTCAAATCGGCGATTATCGACCCGACCTCGGACCCGGCCACCTTCACCGTGACCAAGATGGGCATCGATGCGACGGCGCCGCTCGGCACGGTCGGCGAGGAAGTCGCCGAGCGCCTGACGATCTCCGACGAGCAGCGTGCCCGCGCGCGGGAAATCCTGGCGAAGGCCGCTTCCTAGAGCCTCGCCTCCGCGTGGCGTCGCCACGAGGCCGGGATGTCCGGTCCGCCGCGACCCGCACGCGGCCCGTCATTGAAAGAAAGAAGGAGGCCTCTTGCGGGGCCTTCTTCTCGGTCGGCTTGAGGCGCTGCGGTTCGAAGCCGGCCGCCGTGTCGGCTAGCGTTCGCGTGTCGTGATCGTCTGACTTTGGGCATACTCGAGGATGCCCTCGATGCCCGATTTGCGCCCGATGCCGCTCTGCTTCACGCCACCGTAGGGCGCCTGATGATTGAGCGCCGCCGGTCCGTGCGCGTTCACCCAGATCTGGCCGGCTTCGATCCTGCCTGCAACGCGGATCGCCTGATCGATGTCGTCGCCCCATACCGACCCGGAAAGCCCGAACACGGTGTCGTTCGCACGCGCCACCGCCTCGTCGATCTCGTCGTAGTCGAGCACCGGGATGACGGGGCAGAACTGCTCGTCGGATACCAGCGGCGAACGGTCCTCGACACCGGTGACCACGGTCGGCATCACGAAATGCCCTTGCGCAAAATCCTCCTCGTTGTGAACCGAGCCGAGCGGCTGCACCGATGCGCCACTGCCCGCGGCGCTATCGATCAGGTCCTGCGCGCGTTTGCGGCCGGCGGCCGAATGAAGCGGCCCCATGGTCACCCGGTCGGCCAGCCCGTCCCCGACAACGAGTCTGTCGACGGATTCGGAGAATCTGGCAAGAAACTCCTCGCGCAGGCTTTTGGGCACGTAGATGCGCTTGATCGCCATGCAGACCTGGCCCGTCATCTCGAAGGCGGCATCGCGGATCGCGTCGACCATCCCGCTGGAAATCGTCGAGCCCGGCAGCACGATCGC
>JBDHSY010000460.1:0-2912 GCA_039808405.1 Xanthobacteraceae bacterium | reverse complement strand
GGTCGCTGGTAGTAGCCGGTTCACCCCGCCCCGGCGGGGCGGGGTGCTTTCTTCCGCCGTTCTGCTCCGAGACCGGGCGGCACTAAACCAGGAGCGCCGGCAGCCAGGTTGTTATTGCCGGGACGAAGAACACCAGCGCTAGCGTCGCGAGGCTGATGACGAGGTAGGGCACGACCGCCTGGAAGATATGCTTCATCGTGACCTGGGGCGGGGCGACGCCGCGCATCGTCATGAGCAGCAGGCCATGGGGTGGCATCAGCAGGCCGAGCTGCATGCAGATCAGAAAGAGCATGCCGAACCAGACGAGGTCGAGGTTGAGCGACTGCACGATGGGCATGAAGATCGGCAGGGTGATCATCATCATGCTGATCTGGTCCACGAATACGCCGAGAAAGATCAGCATCAGCATCATGCCGACGACGATCTGCGTCGCCGACAGGTCGTGGCCGGTGACCATCTGCACCAGTCCGTTGGTTGCCCCCGAGAAGCTCAGTATCTGGGAGAAGGTGGTGGCGCCGACGATGATGAACAGCAGCATGCCGGATATCGCGACGGCGCCCTTCAGCGACTTCAGAAGATTGCCGACGGTAAGCGAGCGATAGATCCCCGCCAGCACGATGGTGGCGAGCGCCCCGATGGCGGCGGACTCGGTGGGCGTCGCCCAGCCGGCTGCCATTGCGCCGACCACGATGACGAAGATCGAAACCATCGGCACCACGTATTTCACGAACGGCCGGAACCTGTCCCAGCCCCGGTGGCCGGGCAATTCGGCATCAGGCGCGAGGGACGGATTCATCTTTGCCTGCGCCACGATGTAGATGACGAAAGCCGCGCTCATGATCAGGCCCGGCACGATCCCGCCGATCAGCAGCTTGGAGATCGATATGCCGGAAAGGCTGCCAAACAGGACCGTGAGGGCCGAGGGCGGGATCAGCATGTCGACGGCACCGATGGCCATGATGGGCCCGGTTGCCATGGTCGGATGGTAGCCGCGCTGCAGCATGGCCGGCAGCATCAGGCTGCCAAGCATGGCAGTGGTGGCGATGGTGGAGCCGGAGATCGCCGAGAACACCGTGCCGGCCACCACCGCGACGACCGCCAGGCGCCCGGGCAGGCGCTTGATCATGTGCTCGATGCCCTCGATAACCTTGAAGGCGAGCCCCGTGTGGAAGAGCACCTCGCCCATCAGCACGAACAGCGGAATCGGCGTCAGCGAGAAGCTCTGCACGGAGACGATGCTGTTGCGCGCCAGCTGCATGAGCCCGGGTTCGCCGCCGAGGAACAGCACGGCGCCGACCAGGTTGGCGGCAAGGAAGGTGAACGCGACCGGAAGGCCGAGGAAGAGCAGCAGAGTCGATCCGCCCAGCAGCAACAGTGCGCTTGCTTCCCAGGACATGTCGGCTTTCGTCAGGAAGCGGAAACGGCGTCCTTGCGCGGGACGCGCTCCCCCTCGTACAGGCGCTGCATGCGGAAGACGAATTCCGCCGCGAGCAGGGCGAATGCAACTGGCAGAGGGACCAGCAGCCACCATTCCGGGAACACGAGAGTCTTGATGACGAGCGAGCCCCGTTCGGCGCTTTCCAGGGCGATGCGTACGCCGTACACCATCAGCACCAGCGATATCAGCAGGCCGGACAGATCAACGAACCATTCGAGCCGCCAGCCGTTGCGCGCGGAAACGGCCTGCAGCAGCAGGTCGACCCGCACGTGCGCGCCCTGGCGCAGCAGCCAAGGCACGGTCAGCATCGTCATCAGATAAAGGGCGTACTCGCTCGTCTCGTTCGACCAGGCGATGCCGGATGCAAAGAGGTTGCGCAGCAGCACGTCGGCGCAGGTGATGAGTATGACCGCGAACAGAATCGCGCAAGCCGTCAGCGCGAGCGCGTCCAGGATGCGTCCGTAGAGCGCTGACAGCTGCTTCATGATGGCGGCCGGGCCGGCTGCCGCCTACGCCACCGGGGCGTCGGCGGCGGCAATGGTCAGCGGGTGATCAGCGACTTGAGCTTCGGACCGTGCTGCGGGCTTTGCTTGACCGCGCTCGCCCAGCCGACTTCATAGGCGCGCGCCACGAACGACGCCCTGTCCTGTTCGCCGAAGTCGATGACCTGGATGCCGGCGGCGGCCTGCCGCTTCGCCTCCCCGGCATTGTGCGCCGGCATCTCGGCGCTCAGTCCCTCCATCCAGACGCCCATCCTGGTCAGGAATTCGCGCTGCTTGTCGTTCAGCTTGTTCCAGGCGTTGTTGCTGACCAGTACGCCGACCTCGACATTGTAGAAGCAGGCGCTGACGCGGTACTTCGTCTTCTCGTGCCAGCCGAGATCGAAGATGCCGGAAATCGGCCAGCCGTAGCCGTCGACGACGCCGCGATCGAGAGCGGTGTAGACCTCGCCCGGCGCCGTCTGCACGATGGTGGCGCCCAGGGCCTGGAAGAAGTCGCGATACACCGGAGTGATGCGCAGCTTGAGCCCGGTCAGATCGGGCTTGTCGATCTTCTTGTTCAGATACAGGCAGAACGGCATGTGGTCCATCGAGCGCGCCAGGTACTGGACGTTCATCTTCTCGGACCACAGCTTGTTGATGTAGTCATAGGCGCCATTCTTGCGCATTTCGGCTGCGCTTATGGTGTTCAGCTTCAGCGCGTCCGCTTCAGGGAGCAGGGTGGTGTAGAAGGCGCCGGTGACGTTTGCCACGTCCACCACGCCGCTCTTGACGGCATTCCCGACCTCGAACGGAGGAACCGCCTTCGGTCCGCCGATGTAATTGATCTGCACGAGTCCCTTGCCTTCGGCATTGACCTTCTGCACGAAACGCTCGAAGTTCTTCGAGAACGTCGTGCCCTCGGCGAAGGAACTGACAGCGCGCAGCGTGACCTCCTGCGCATGCGCCGCACCGGCGCCCAGTATTTCGACGAA
>JBDHSY010000459.1:0-2942 GCA_039808405.1 Xanthobacteraceae bacterium | reverse complement strand
GTAGGCGAGCTCGGCCACCGCGTCGCCGGCGACACCGGTGCGGGCCTTGTCGATCAGCCGTCGGTTCTCGGCGAGTTGCGCCTGGACTCCGGCGCGCTCGGTGGCAAGCTGATTGCAGTCGTAAAGATCGTAGATCGACGGATCGACGAACGCCTCCGACATCGCGCCGGTGGTGCCGGTGCAACCGCCGAGCGGCGCGGCTAGCGCGGCGAGAAGCGCCAGCCCCGATGCGAGCCGCCGCACCGCCGCTGTCCGGTGATTCATGTGTCGCCCCTCTCGCAAAGCTGCCGTCATCGTCGCCTGCTTCGATCATGCCGCCGTGGCGGGATCAAGGACGCCGCCTGGTGCGGACGACGGGACTCGAACCCGTACGACGTTGCCATCGAGGGATTTTAAGTCCCTTGCGTCTACCAGTTCCGCCACGTCCGCGCGGTGTCATTTCAATGAGTTAACCGAAAATGGCAAGCGCCGTTTTGCAAAGCGCTTGCCTCGTTCGGCAAAAATCCGCCGTCAGCCGCGTTGCATCCGGCGTTCCAGCGCGGCGCGGATCAAGGGCAGCCGGTCGTTGCCGAAATACATGTCGGTGCCGTCGACGAAGATCGTCGGCGAGCCGAACCCGCCGCGCCGCATCACCTCGTCGGTGTTGGCCTTGAGCAGGTCCTTGACCCTTTGATCGTTGATGCCTTGCATCAGCGCGCCCGCATCGACGCCGGCACGCTCGCAGACCCCGGCCAGCACCGCGTCCTGCGAGATGTCCCTGTCCTCGCCCCAATAAGCCTCGAACGCCGCACGCGCGAACGGCACCATCGCCGCGTTGCCATGCGCCTCGCCGAGATAGATGCAGCCGCGCATCGCCTTGACGCTGTTGACCGGGAACACGCTCGGCGTCCACTTGATCGGGAGTCCGGCCAGACGCGCCCAGTCGGCAAGGTCCTTCGCCAGATAGCGCGCCTTTTCCGGCACCGGCTTGTCGCGCGAGGCATAGACCGTTGGGTTGATGGTGTTGAAGATGCCGCCGACCAGAATGGGACGCCAGCTTATCGTCGCGCCGACCTCTTTCGCCACAGGCTGGATGTTGTGGAACGCGAGATAGGTCCAGGGGCTGGAGCAGTCGAAGAAGAATTCGATCATCGGCGTGTCCCGTCCTACTTTTGCGTGTGCGGCGGCGCGGTGACGCCGAACATGATGCGACGCGCCTGCGCATCCATCGGCACCATCGGGCCGTCCTCCTTGCCGAGCGCAAGGCCCTTTTGCAGCAACGGGCGCGCCCGCAGCGTCGCATACCAGCGCTTGACGGCGGGAAACTCGTCGAGCGTCAGCCCCTGCGCCTTGTGGGTCATGATCCACGGAAAACACGCCATGTCGGCAATCGAGTAGTCGCCGGCGATGCAGTCGCCGGTCGCTTCGAGCCGCTTGTCGAGCACGCCATAGAGCCGCCTTGCCTCGCGGCCGTAGCGCTCAACGGCGTAAGGAATTTTCTCCGGCGCGTAGAGGAGGAAATGGCCGTTCTGCCCGAGCATCGGGCCGAGCCCGCCCATCTGCCACATCAGCCACTCGATCACCTCATAGCGGCCGCGCTGATCGCGCGGCATGAAGCGCCCGGTTGTCTCGGCGAGGTAGAGCAGGATCGCGCCGCTTTCGAAGATGGCGAGCGGCGCGCCGCCGCCGATCGGGGCGCGATCGACGATCGCCGGCATGCGGCCGTTGGGGCTGAGCTTGAGAAACTCCGGCTGGTGCTGGTCGCCGCGCCCGAGCTGCATGCGGTGCAGTGTGTACGGCAAGCCGCACTCCTCCAGCATGATGGAGATTTTCCAGCCGTTCGGCGTCGGCGCGTAGTAAAGGTCGATCATGGATGTCTCGGACAGCAGGGCACAACCTATGCAACTTTAGACCTGCGTGATGATGCGTTCTAGTGTGGTGGTTCGAAAGTTCGGTTCATTATTTCGGCGGGCTCGTCAAGCGAACTACCGAACCTGAACCACACTGGAATTTATAAACTTGCTGGTGTCCCCCCTGATTCCGAAGTTCGCATCAGAGGTTACTGCAAGGACATGCGAACTTCGGAATCAGGGCTCTCATCCATCCGCAGCATATACGGCCCGCACCAGCCGTGGCACACCGTGCCGAACAGCCAAACCACAGGGGGGACATCATGCTGTTTCCGACCACCACGGCCGGCTCGCTGCCGAAACCGGAATGGCTCGCGGAGCCGAACCGCCTGTGGGCGCCGTGGAAGGCCGAGGGCGAGGCGCTGGCGCGCGCCAAGCGCGACGCCACCGTGCTGGCGCTCAAGCTGCAGGAAGACGCCGGCATCGACATCGTCACCGAGGGCGAGCAGGCGCGCCAGCATTTCGTTCACGGCTTTCTCGAAAACGTCGGCGGCATCGACTTCGCCAACAAGGTCGAGATGGGCATCCGCGACGACCGCTACAAGGCGATGGTGCCGCAGGCGGTGGCGCCGTTGCGGCTGAACGGCCGGGTGCACGCCTTCGAGGCGCGCATCGCCCGCTCCCACACCACACATCCGTTGAAGTTCACCCTGCCCGGCCCGATGACGCTGGTCGACACCATCGCCGACCGCCACTACGGCGACCGCGTCAAGCTGGCGTTCGCCTTCGCCGACCTGCTCAACGCCGAGGCGCGCGCGCTCGAGGCCGACGGCATCGACGTCATCCAGTTCGACGAGCCGGCGTTCAACGTCTACATGGATGCGGTCAACGACTGGGGCATCGCGGCGCTGACGCGCGCGGCCGAGGGGCTGACCTGCACCACCGCCGTGCACATCTGCTACGGCTACGGCATCAAGGCCAACAT
The DNA here is from genome assembly GCA_039808405.1 of Xanthobacteraceae bacterium. Lineage (GTDB taxonomy): Bacteria > Pseudomonadota > Alphaproteobacteria > Rhizobiales > Xanthobacteraceae > PRO6. Next base: position 128 of record JBDHSY010000459.1, on the reverse strand, counting down.
CGAGTGGAAGGGTGCGCTCGGCGCCGAGTGGCGGCAGTACGAACGGATTTTCCCGGCCATCGCCAACAGCTCGATCCGGCAGGTCTCGGTCGAATGCGTCAACTCGCGGGTGCCGCTGGAGCTGTTGA
>JBDHSY010000458.1:0-2943 GCA_039808405.1 Xanthobacteraceae bacterium | reverse complement strand
ACATGAAGATATCGATATTGCGAGAGCGGGGCGGTGGCGATCCGCGTGTTGGGGGTACGCCCGACACGGTGAAGCGGTTTGTCGGGCTCGGGGCGCAGGTTGCGGTCGAGCCGGGTGCGGGGGAGCGCTCGGGGATCCTGGACGCCGACTATGCGGCGGCGGGCGCGGAGGTCAGCGCGGACGCGGCGAAGGACGCCGACATCGTGCTGAAGGTGCGCCGTCCGGAGGCGGCGGAGGTCGCGTCCTACAAGAAGGGGGCGCTGGTCCTCGCCATCATGGACCCCTACGGCAACGAGGCGGCGCTCGAGGCGCTGGCCGAGGCCGGGGTGTCGGCGTTCGCCATGGAGCTGATGCCGCGCATCACCCGGGCGCAGGTGATGGACGTGTTGTCGAGCCAGGCCAACCTCGCCGGCTACCGCGCGGTGATCGAGGCGGCGGAGGCGTTTGGCCGGGCGTTTCCGATGATGATGACAGCGGCCGGCACGGTGCCGGCGGCAAAAGTGTTCGTGATGGGCGTCGGGGTGGCCGGCCTGCAGGCGATCGCCACGGCGCGGCGGCTCGGCGCCATCGTGACGGCGACCGACGTGCGGCCGGCGGTCAAGGAGCAGGTCGAGAGCCTGGGCGCAAAGTTCATCGCGGTCGAGGACGAGGAGTTCAGGCAGGCCGAGACGGCCGGCGGCTACGCCAAGGAGATGTCCAAGGAGTACCAGGCCAAGCAGGCGGCGCTGACGGCCGAGCACATCAAGAAGCAGGACATCGTCGTCACCACCGCGCTCATTCCGGGGCGGCCGGCGCCGCGGCTGGTGTCGGCCGGGATGGTGGCGTCGATGAAGCCCGGCTCGGTGCTGGTCGATCTCGCGGTCGAGCGCGGCGGCAACGTCGAGGGGGTGAAGAGCGGCGAGACGGTCGAGGTGAACGGCGTCAGGATCGTCGGCATCCCCAACCTCGCCGGGCGGGTGGCGGCCTCGGCCTCCAGCCTGTACGCCAAAAACCTGTTCGCCTTCGTCGAGACCCTGATCGACAAGGAGCAGAAGGCGCTCGCCGTCAACTGGGACGACGACCTGGTCAAGGCGACGGCGCTGACCAAAGACGGCGCGGTCATCCATCCGAACTTTCAGCCGAAGGCCACCTGAGCTTTTACCGTACGATGCGCGCGTGACCGGCCGGACCCGCTCCGTCCCGTCATGCGGTGGGGAGAGACACCATGGAACATGCCGCCGCGCTGGTCGATCCGTTCGTCTTCCGGCTGTCGATATTCGTGCTGGCCGTCTTCGTCGGCTACTTCGTCGTGTGGTCGGTGACGCCGGCGCTGCACACGCCGCTGATGAGCGTGACCAACGCCATCTCCTCGGTGATCGTGGTGGGCGCGCTGCTGGCGGTCGGGGTGGCGCTGGTCGGCGACAATAACGGCCCGCTGTGGGCGCGGGCGTTCGGCTTCGTGGCGCTGGTGTTCGCCTCGATCAACATCTTTGGCGGCTTCCTGGTCACCCAGCGGATGCTGGCGATGTACAAGAAGAAGCAGAAGTGAGCGGGGGCCACCGATGAACGCCAATCTCTCCGCCCTGCTCTATCTGGTCGCGGGCATCCTGTTCATCCTGTCGCTGCGCGGGCTGTCGAGCCCGGCCTCATCCCGCCAGGGCAACATGTTCGGCATGGCCGGCATGGCGATCGCGGTGGCGACGACGCTGGCCGCGCACCCGCCGGCCGACGGCCTCGGCTGGATCCTGGTGGTGCTGGGCGTGGCCATCGGCGGCGCCATCGGCGCGGTGATCGCCCGCCGGGTGCCGATGACGGCGATGCCGGAACTGGTGGCGGCGTTCCACTCGCTGGTCGGCATGGCGGCGGTGCTGGTGGCGGCCGGCGCGTTCTATGCGCCCGGCGCCTTCGACATCGGCACGCGCGGCAACATCCATGCCGCGAGCCTGATCGAGATGTCGCTCGGCGTCGCCATCGGCGCCTTGACCTTCACCGGCTCGGTGATCGCGTTCCTAAAACTGTCGGGGCGGATGTCGGGGGCGCCGATCATCCTGCCGGCGCGCCATATCGTCAACATCGTGCTGGCGCTGGCGCTGGTGTTCTTCATCTACGGGCTCGTCACCTCGCAGAGCGCGGTCGACTTCTGGCTGATCACGATCATCGCGCTGGTGCTGGGCGCGCTCTTGATCATCCCGATCGGCGGCGCCGACATGCCGGTGGTGATCTCGATGCTGAACTCGTATTCGGGGTGGGCGGCGGCCGGCATCGGCTTCACGCTGGGCAACTCGGCGCTGATCATCACCGGGGCGCTGGTCGGCTCCTCGGGCGCGATCCTGTCCTACATCATGTGCCACGCGATGAACCGCTCGTTCGTCTCGGTGATCCTCGGCGGCTTCGGCGGCGAGAGCGCGGCGGCGGGCGGCGGCGGCGGCGAGCAGAAGCCGGCCAAGCTGGGATCGGCGGACGACGCCGCCTTCATCATGAAGAACGCCTCCAAGGTGATCATCGTGCCGGGCTACGGCATGGCGGTGGCGCAGGCGCAGCACGCGCTGCGCGAGATGGCCGACCTCCTGAAGAAGGAAGGCGTCGAGGTCAAATACGCGATCCACCCGGTGGCCGGGCGCATGCCGGGCCACATGAACGTGCTCCTGGCCGAGGCCAACGTGCCCTACGACGAGGTGTTCGAGCTGGAGGACATCAACTCGGAGTTCGCCCAGGCCGACGTCGCCTTCGTGATCGGCGCCAACGACGTCACCAACCCGGCCGCCGAGGAGGACAAGTCCTCGCCGATCTACGGCATGCCGGTGCTGCAGGTGTGGAAGGCCGGCACCGTGATGTTCATCAAGCGATCGCTCGCCTCCGGCTACGCCGGCATCGACAACCCCCTGTTCTACCGCGACAACACCATGATGCTGCTCGGCGACGCAAAGAAAATGACCGAAAATATCGTCAAGGCAATGTGAGAAA